>JAILIJ010000356.1 GCA_024695315.1 Bacteroidaceae bacterium | reverse complement strand
TCGAACTTGCGAAACTTGAGTTATCAAAATGATACAAAATTACGAAATAAAAGTCTTTTTCCAAAGAAAAATGTTGGTTTATGAAAAATATAGATTATATTTGCCGCACGAAAAAAATATATGAGACAGATTGTAAACTCTACGAATTGGTTTAAGAAATGAAAAAGATTGTAAGTGCGTTAATCCTTTTTATCGCAGCACATTGTGTCTCTGCTCAGAATGATAAGCGTGTTCAAGTGGAATTTAAGACGTCAAAGGGTAAGATAGTTGTTGAACTATTTAATGAGACGCCACTTCACCGCGACAATTTTATCAAGCAGGTAAAGGATGGTACGTATAATGGAGTGTTATGGCATAGAGTGATTAACGATTTCCTCATACAGACTGGCGACAGGCTCAGCAAGAAGGCCAAACGGGGCGAGTTTCTTGGAGAAGGCGATGAAAAATCTTCTGACTGGATTCCAGCGGAGTTTAGGGTGCCTAAATTCTTTCATCAGAGAGGAATGTTGAATGCAGCCCGTGAAGGTGATGATTCCAACCCAGAGAAAAAGAGTTCTTCAACGCAGTTTACAATCATTACTGGTCGAACATTTACAGACGAGCAGCTTGACGTGACACAGCATCGGATAGATGAATGGACAGGTGGCACGACAAAGCTTACGGATGACATGCGTCGTGTGTATAAGACTGTTGGTGGTGCTCCGCATTTGGACGGCAGTTATACCGTGTTTGGACGTGTCATTCGTGGCATGGATGTTGTGGATGAGATCCAGAAGGTTGAAACGGATAAGAATGATCGCCCGATTAAGGATGTAAAGATTAAGAAGGCAAAAATTCTTAAATAAAGAATCTGCAAAAAACAAGCCTGCAAAAATAACAAATGTTATTTTGCAGGCTTGATTTTTTATATCATCTTTCTTATAGATGAAGATCGTCTTATTTGATTATGTCCTTCATGCACTCCAATACCTCTTCCTCGGTAACTATGTTGAAGTCTCCAGGAATGGTATTTTTCAAAGAAGAGGCAGTAAGAGCGAAATCCAAATGTTTCTGGTGCTCATTTGTCCATTTGAAAAGTGCGTGTAGATAGGCAGCTATGAAAGCATCACCAACCCCCATTGGGTCGAGTACAGGATTGATGTCTACTATTGATGTGTGGTACAATTGTCCATTTGTATAGAGCAATCCAGTGAGAAGATGATGAGTAGCTGAAATTTGGTTTCTTACAGCCATAACAAGGTGAAGGGCATTAGGAAACATCTTCTGTGCTTCGTCGAAGAATTTCTTGTAGCCATCAAGGTCCATCTTGTAGTTTGTGTCTGTAGCCTCGAAAGGTGGCAATTTGTTGCCGGTAATCATCTGCCATTCTCCAGTATCTCCGAAAATGACATGGCATTCCTGTGCAGCAGGGAAGAGTACGTCTCTTGCATCCTTGCCGTAGTTCCATAGATTCTTTCGGTAATTGATGTCCAAAGAAGTGTAGATGCCGCATCGCTTAGCTTCTTTAAGTCCTTCCAAAGTGGCGTCAGAGGCACTCTGTGAGAGTGCGCATGAAATACCAGACCAATGGAAAATTACCGCATCTTTAAGAATGTGGCTCCAATCCAAGTGGTTAGGTCCTAAGGTAGCCATAGAAGAGTCTGCTCTGTCGTATGCAAGTTTTGAGCCTCGAAGAGATACAGCACGTTCAACATAGTAGAGTCCCATACGGTTGCCTCCCCATGCAATATTGTCTGTACCGACATTGTATTTTCTAAGCTCGTTTCGGCAAGTTTCGCCCATCAGATTCTTTGGTAGACGTGTCACGAAATCTACTTCGTCGCCCATGGTAGCCAGGGAGACAGCGACGTTTGCTTCACTTCCTCCGAAGAAGTCCTCAAATGTGCTTCCTTGCATAAGTCTTTGGTAGCCAGGGCGAGTCATACGTATCATAATCTCTCCCATGGTAACAAACTTTTTACCAATAATGTCCATCCTAAAATATATCCTTTTACGGTTACCTGTAAATATACAGGCATAAGTGTTTTGATTGCTGCAAAGGTAAAAAAAGTTTTTTCAACTTGACATTTTTATGCGAAAAAATACTCTCAGGAGCATGTTTATACAGTTTTTGGGGGCATAAAACGTGATTTTTTATATTTCTTAGTTGTAAAGGGATGTTGTTTTTATTGTTATATGAATATATGATTTTTGAAGGATGAGTGTTGGTTCTTATTTTCCCATTTACATATATTGATAATCCTTTTGAAACAATTTGCTATTTCACGTTACACAAAGATTATTCATTCCTTCTGTAATGCTTTATAAAGATAGATAAATACGAAAAAAAGAGGGAAATAATTAAAAAATACCGTTTGGGGGCTTATTATTTGACAAAATAGAGTTACTTTTGTACAAAATCTATATCATAAGTAAAAATATGAAACTGCGTTTGCAATTAATCCTATTAATAGAGTTCTTCGTTTTTTCGTGTTATGCTAACATGAAAACTACATATTCCATTTTTGATAATTTGGACGGCTTGACAAATAGTCTATGTGTCAGGAGTATATCCCAGGACCACAATGGCATGATGTGGTTTGCTTCGGAGTCTGGATTATATAGTTATGATGGATATAATCTTCATCGACGTAGGGTACTTGTAGAGGACGGAAAAGGGAAAAGTTCAGAGTTCTGTGCCTTTAACTGTATGTTGGTTCTTGAGGATACAATAATTCTCGGAAGTGATCATGGACTTATATCTTTTGATATGAAAACTCATCATTCGTCTTTCTTGGACTATGGACGAGATGAAAAGGTTCATGTTATCTTAAAGGCGGCAGGACATGTGTGGACAGGAACGGAATCGGCTTTGTATAGAGATTCAAAGGCGTATTCGCGTGAGCTGGGCGATATTAACGCGCTTTTTGCCACAGATAGCGTTTTATTTATAGGGACTGTTGGGGGCTCATACAAGTATTCCTTTTCAACTCACAAATATGAAAAATTGCCAGATGAGATTTTCTTATCCACATGTTTCTATTCTAAGGATGGAGAAGATAAAAAGCTTTGGATAGGTACCATGAATAGGATGTTGCAACTTGATATGTCCAATGGTACAATTCCATTTTCTAAATTTGTACCTGTTGCAAAGTCTATTTCGACTGATGATGAGGGAAATGTGCTTGTTGGGACTGATGATGGACTTTTTGTCTTGGATAAAGAGATGAACATGACTTCCATACGTCATGATGCCAGGTTTAGTCTGTCTTTGTCGGGAGATGCCGTATGGTGTATATATAAGGATAAAACGGGTAATATATGGTTAGGGACGAATGGGGGTATTTCTATGATTCCACACAATCCTGTGCTTAGGACTTTTCCTCTTTATGATATTACGGGTGAGGGTAGTGGGCATCGTATGACAGTCGTGGGTACAGACTCCAATAATAGATTTTGGTTAGGGGGATCAAATGGACTTGTTTGCGTAGAAAATCTTGGTACAAGTAGCCAGACATATCGATGGTACAGAATGAGTGATATGAATTATCATCTTGTACATAATTCTGTAAGAGCATTTAAAGAGGATAGTCATCATCGGGTATGGATAGGTGGAGATATGGGACTTCTCTATTATAATGAGGAGACATCTCAGTTTGAGTTTTTCGATATTGTAGAGGAGAATCTTGATTGGATATATGATATAGATGAAAAGGATGGGAAACTTTTTGTTACGACGTTTAATAATTCATATTTAGCCGAGCCTGATTTCAAAACGCACAAGTTGAATGTAGAAAAGCGTTTTGCGAAGAAGGATATTGGTGATAGACAAATTTATCTTGACAGTATAGTTTCTCATTTTGGGCTTTCTGAGAATTATCTCTCGTGTTATGAGGACAAGAGGACTGGAAAAATATTGCTTGGTGGTATTGATGGATTCTCCATTCTTGATAGCAAGAAATATAATGTAGATGATAAAGATATAAAGCTTTTGATTACGGACATTATTATCGATGGCGACAGATATCTTTCTAATGATAGTGTGTTGGCTGGTAAGGCAAGGTTGAGTTATAAGGAGAATAATATTGAATTCCTATTCTCAGATTTTGATTATTCGGACATCTTGCCTGACGATTACTCTTATTACCTTAAGGGAGCTGAAAATCGTTGGATAAAGTTACGAGGAGCAGAAAGGGGAATATTCCTACCTAATCTATCTTCTGGAGAATATAAATTGTATATTTTACCAACACGTCAGGTTCAAGATTCTTGTTTGGATGATTTGCAACCGGTGTACGAGTTCGTGATTTCCGCTCCATGGTATGCTACAAATACGGCATTTGTCATATATGTGCTTCTTTTTATAGCTTTAGCCTACGGTATATACATGTTTGTTCAGCAGAAAAAGAAACTTAAGGCAGAACGTGGAAAGAGAGAGGAGATTATTGCAAATGCCAAGGAAAAGGAGCGACAGCTTCTTAGTGAGAATGAGTATTTGACTAATCAGTTGCGCGTCAGAATGCTTGAGAAGGCTGGTATGGATAATGAAATGTCGGCTGATGATAAATTGTTGTTGGAAATAACAAAAATCATAGAGGATAATATGGATAATCCCGAACTTAATGTGAGTCTCTTGAGCGAGAAGTGTGGAGTAAGTCAAAAGCAGTTATATAGGAAACTTAAGGCTATTACTGGTATGACTACGGTTGCGTATATACGAGATCAACGTCTGAAAAAAGCCGCTTCGCTACTTGGCAGAAAAGGTTTCACTGTATCGGAGGTAATGTATATGGTAGGATTCACCAATTCTAGCTATTTCTCACGATGCTTCATGGAAGAATATGGAAAATCCCCATCAGAGTACGAAGTGTAACTCTGTGGGGAATCCAACCCGTGTACCTTAGTTTTAATTAATACCTATTTACAGAAAACTACACGCTTACTTTTAATAGTTATTAATGAACAGAAATCATCTAATTA
>JAILIJ010000350.1 GCA_024695315.1 Bacteroidaceae bacterium | reverse complement strand
AATTAGAATTTATAAAGTAATAAAATGAGTAGTTTAAAAGGCTATTGTTGTGAAGATAATAGTTCCGTAAATTAATAGATTACTTTTTTATTACTCCACTACAACTTCTCTTTTATTTTCAAGAAGTGTGGCCTTCTGATTAAGTAAATAATATGACAATTTTTATTTATTCTGTCATATTGTCACCCCTATTTTTATATGTAACTGACATAATGTTTTTATATTGACACTATGTATATAATTGGCACATTATTTGTAATTACCTTTTTGTGTGCGTGACAAGATAATTTTTATTTCACACACTATAAATGCAATAATAATTAACAAATAAAAATAGGAGATTTCTAATATGAAAATTCAACCATTAGCAGATCGAGTTCTTATTCTTCCTGCTCCAGCTGAAGAAAAGACAATAGGCGGTATTATTATTCCTGATACAGCAAAGGAAAAACCATTACAGGGTCAGGTAGTTGCTGCGGGTAATGGCACAAAGGATGAAGAAATGATCCTTAAGGTAGGTGATCAGGTTCTTTATGGAAAGTATTCTGGTACTGAACTTGAATTTGAAGGTGAGAAGTATCTTATGATGCGTCAGTCTGACGTTCTCGCTGTTCTTAAATAATTACTTATCATTTTTTATTTAACTTTTTAAAGTAAGAGTGAAAAGAGGAGGGTGGTCAACATCCTTAAGTATAAAGTAGCTCTTCATTAAGATTATGGCAAAAGATTTAAAATTCAATATTGAGGCTCGTGAGCAGTTGAAGCAGGGTGTAGATACTCTTGCTAACGCAGTAAAGGTAACACTTGGTCCTAAAGGACGTAACGTTATTATTGAAAAGAAGTTTGGCGCTCCACATATCACTAAGGATGGTGTGACTGTTGCTAAAGAGATTGAACTTGCTGATCCATTCCAGAACACAGGTGCTCAGCTCGTAAAGAGCGTTGCAAGCAAGACTGGTGATGATGCAGGTGATGGTACAACTACTGCTACTGTTCTTGCACAGAGCATTTGTTCTACAGGTCTTAAGAACGTTGCTGCTGGTGCTAATCCAATGGATTTGAAGCGCGGTATCGATAAGGCTGTTGCTAAGGTTGTTGAGCATATTAAGGCTCAGAGTGAGCAGGTTGGTGATAACTATGATAAGATTGAACAGGTAGCTACTGTTTCTGCTAATAACGATAGCGAAATTGGTAAGCTTATCGCTGACGCAATGAAGAAGGTTTCTAAGGATGGTGTAATTACTATTGAGGAAGCTAAGAGCCGTGAGACAACAATTGGTGTTGTTGAAGGTATGCAGTTCGATCGTGGTTATCTTTCACCATATTTCGTAACTAATACAGAGAAGATGGAGTGTGAGATGGAGAACCCACTCATCCTTATCTATGACAAGAAGATTTCTAACCTTCAGGAGTTCCTTCCAATTCTTAACCCAGCTGCTCAGTCAGGTCGTCCAATCCTCGTTATTGCTGAGGATGTAGACTCTGAGGCACTCACTACTCTCGTAGTAAACCGTCTCCGTGCTCAGCTCAAGATTTGTGCTGTTAAGGCTCCTGGATTCGGCGATCGTCGTAAGGCTATGCTTGAGGATATTGCTATCCTTACAGGTGGTATAGTTATCTCTGAGGAGAAGGGCTTGAAGCTTGAGCAGGCAACACTTGAGATGCTTGGTTCTGCTGAAAAGGTTACAATCACTAAGGATAATACAACTATCGTTGGTGGAAAGGGTAAGAAGGAGCTCATTCAGGATCGTGTAAACCAGATTAAGAATGAGATTAAGAATACTACTTCTGACTATGATAAGGAGAAGCTTCAGGAGCGTCTTGCTAAGCTTTCTGGTGGTGTTGCAGTACTTTATGTAGGTGCAGCTTCAGAAGTTGAAATGAAGGAGAAGAAAGATCGTGTTGACGATGCTCTTTGCGCTACTCGTGCTGCTATTGAGGAAGGTACTATTCCTGGTGGTGGTGTAGCTCTTATCCGTGCTATCGAGAGCCTTGAGGGTCTTGAGGGTGAGAATGCTGACGAGACAACAGGTATCAAGATTATTAAGCGTGCTATTGAGGAGCCACTCCGTCAGATTGTAGAGAATGCAGGTCTTGAGGGTTCTGTAGTGGTTGAGAAGGTACGCAATCAGAAGGGTGACTTCGGTTATAACGCTCGTAAGGATACATACGAGAATCTACGTGAGTCAGGTATCATCGACCCAGCTAAGGTTACTCGTGTAGCTCTTGAGAATGCAGCTTCTATCGCAGGTATGTTCCTTACTACTGAGTGCGTTATTGTAGATGCTAAGGAAGATAAGCCAGAGATGCCAATGGGCGGCGCTCCAGGTATGGGTGGCATGATGTAATAAAATATTACGATAAAAATAAAAGATGGCGTGTCAAGTGCTCTTGACGCGCCATCTTTATTTTAAATCCTTATCTATTTCCCCGATCACAATTTTTATATTGGAATAGCTGATAAAGAAAGTTTTCGAAGTAGCAAAGGTAACCGAAAAAAGGTGTTTCTCTAAAAGAAAGTCAGTCCGTACACGTTTTTAAGAAAAAGTTAAGTCATTAAAGAGTATCAATTAGTACTCTGCGGGAAAAACTGCAGTACTTTGCGGGAAAAACTGCAGTTTTTTCCGCAAAGTACTGTAGTACCATCCACATGGTACTGTAAAGTATAACTTTTAAGAATGAAAATTGTTTTTCATATACAAACCAATTTGTACATTTCGTTTTTGCATCATTTGAGCGGTGTTCAAACACTGCTCAAACACTGCTCAAACACCGCTCAAACGTTTTAATCGTATTTTAATGACTGTTAAATGTTCATTCTGTATTTTTGAAGTTATTTATTTAAAAATTAGAGTAACGAGTCTGTCTTTTGCAAGTATATCCTTCGCTACTTGT
This sequence comes from Bacteroidaceae bacterium, assembly GCA_024695315.1. Taxonomy (GTDB): domain Bacteria; phylum Bacteroidota; class Bacteroidia; order Bacteroidales; family Bacteroidaceae; genus Minthosoma. Next base: position 2,406 of record JAILIJ010000350.1, on the reverse strand, counting down.
TGGAGTATTTGTGGATTAAGCTCATGGAGATGACTAATAGTATCATTCATGCCTTCAAAACGATTATAATGAAGGAAACATTTAGCCATATCTAATGAATAATTCTCGAAATTATCGCAAGCAACTCCTATTTGGCCTTCTATTTGCTTCATAATGGCCTTAAACTGATTTTCTGTAAGTGGAGCACTCATTAACTTATCAAGCTCCTTACGGACGATTTTAAGGCATTTGTCAATATCTTCTTCGTCACAACCAAAATAAATGGCAAATGTACTTGTGTCTGTATAGTTTGTAAGAGAGCTTTCTACGGTATATACAAGTCCATTATGTTCTCTTAGTGCAACATTGAGACGTGAATTCATTCCTGGGCCTCCAATAATGTTGTTGAGCAAATATAAAGCAATTCTGCATTTGTCATCTGATGAGTAGGCTGGACACCCAATCATGACATGTGCCTGATGTGTACCATGATTTACTACTATAGTTTTGCCTGCAGAAGCGCAAAGTGGTGGAGATGGTAATATGTACTCTTTTGTTATTTGAAAGTCATTAAGAGCTATTTCTGGCTCATTTACGATATCTTCAGATATGTTATTGTCTTCAGTTAAAGTGGAATTTGATAATTTATTAAAAATTCTGGCAGCTGAGCTGCCATTTATATTTGATATATCATCATTACTTTTCTCATTGAGATATTTATTAGCTAGTCTAACAACATATTTGAAATTTACATCTCCAAAAACAAATAGTACCATTTTGTCAGGACGATACAGACGTTTTACAAATCTCTTTGCATCTTCAGATTTGAATCGTCTAACGTCTTCAGAAGTGCCAAGAATATCGTGGCCTAAAGATGACCCTTCATATATAATGTTTTCGAATTTATCAAAAATAAGATCTGAAGGTGTATCATTATAGCTTTCTATTTCGTCAATAATGACTTCTGATTCCTTGTCTATTTCGTTTTGTGGAAAATTACTGTGAAAGACTATATCTCCCATCAGTTCTATAGCACGTGCAAGATTATCCTTTAGAAATGCCGCATAAACAACAGTTTCTTCTTTGTTGGTATATGCGTTAAGGTCTCCTCCTACAGCTTCCATTCTGTTGATGATATGCCATGAGCGACGTTTTTCTGTTCCTTTGAACATCATGTGTTCGCAGAAGTGAGCCATTCCGTGTTCATCATCAAGTTCATCTCTTGTTCCTGCATCAATGGAAATGCCACAATAGGCAACGTTTGTTGGTGAGGATATCTGTATTATACGGAGACCGTTTTCAAGTGTATATGTGTTGAATGTTTCGTTCATCTTCAAAAATTTGTTCGCCAAGGCCGAACTTTATATTGCTAACGCATCAATATATTATTAGTCCTGCAAGACCACATAGGAGTATCATAAGTATCGGATGTATTTTGAACATACGAGTACCAATAAATGAAAATAAGAATATTACTATACTTACTATAAAGAGAAATGTATTGTCTACGGGACTACCGAAATTTTCAACTGTCATAAGCATAAGAGCTGCAGAAATGAGGAGTCCTACGATGGCAGGGCGAAGTGTGCTGAAAATGTAGCCTACAGTCTTTGTTTTGCAATATTTCAGCATTACTTTACTGACACAAATCATAAGGATAAATGGTAACCAAATGACGCTTAAAGAGGCTAGTATAGCACCAAGAATAGCCGCCCATTCAGGATAGCCCTCATTTAAGACAGCTGTATATCCAGCGTATGTTGCGCAGTTGATACCAATAGGTCCTGGTGTGGATTGGCTTACAGCCACTATATCTGTAAATTCATTGACTGTCAACCAATGATTTTTATATACTACCTCGTTTTGTATAAGTGAAAGCATAGCGTATCCTCCTCCAAAGTTGAAGATACCTATTTTTGAAAATACTATGAAAAGTTTTAAGAATACCATATTTCGATTTCTTAAGTTTTTGAATTGATAAAACAATTACTCTATTATAGAAATCTTAAAGAGTAATAAAAATATATTCTTTTGGTGATTATTTTTTTGTTTTGCTTTGAATAAGACCATAGAAATATCCACCTAGTCCTGCAGCTAGGATGCACCATATTGGTGATACTCCAAATGCTGTAATAAGAAGAGCACATACGATAGGAATCCAGCAGTTGAAACGATTTATCTTTGCTGACTTAGCCATACTAAAACATGGTGCCAGAATAAGAGCTACGACGCATGGTCGGACTCCCTTAAAGAATTTCTCAACATAGATATTGTCTTTGAAAGACTGGAAGAAAATGGCAATAAGGAGAATGGCTATTATAGAAGGTACTGCAACTCCTAAAGCTGAAACAATACCTCCAAATACTCCCTTATATTTATAGCCTATATGCGAAGCTATATCTATGGCAAAAAGTCCAGGTGTACTTT
>JAILIJ010000344.1 GCA_024695315.1 Bacteroidaceae bacterium | reverse complement strand
ATCATTTATTTCTTGATTTTCGTAATACCACCAGAAAGTATTTCCGAAAATTCTTCTAGTTTTATTTTTTCTTTTTATCTGATCTAGATTCTCTGCTTTTAACTGTTTATATTCTCTAAATTTAGCATATATTTCTTTATCTATAAAATTAAGAGAATCTCCTTCTAGATCCGCTTTATATAGTAAAGCTTCCTGATAGGCTTTTGGTAACCTAGTTTTATCCGGATTGTAATACTTATATATATTGTAGCTAAAGTCCTTTAGATTTTTGTCTAGAAGCATATAGCAAAGATAATATTCAATAGCTATATCAGTGCATAGTGTATCCGTAGTTATTACCTTTTTTAGGTAAGTTTGTGTGTTTTTTATTGTACTACCGCAAATTGCACCTATAGATGTACAAATATCATCCAATTTTAATCTGTAAATAGAATCCTTATCATTTATATCTAAAAGTCCATTTGTTCCGTAATATTGAGGATATTCAAATATTTTCTCTCCAAGCTGTCCTGTCTTTGCTAAGGCGTACATTCGTATTTCCGTAAGTCTTTTACTTGATTTTATAGACTTTTCTCCTACGTGGCAAGCCTCCTCGTAATTTCCTTCTAATATTAAGCGTTCAACCTTTAGTTCATAGTGGTAAGTATCTGTTGTATTAGGAAAACTTCCTGCTATAAGAAACATAATAAGTAAAATAATATGATTAGGAAATAAACAAGATGGCAGAGTTATATCATGTGAATATCTGTCGTTGAAAATGTTTTTTATAAATAGAACTACAACGGCAAATGAAATGATTGCTATAGGAGCTCCCCAGGTCCATTCCCCTAATGAAAACCTATGTATGGCACTATCATTTATGTCTGTCAGCATAGTAAGCATAAGTATAGATGGAAAATAGCTTAAAGCATACCATTTTTGTGGTAGTGTGACAAACTTTGAGAAAGTTAGTTGAACTAATTGAAGTGTGAATGTAATGATTAGTGCACTTAATATTGGTTTATATGTAGTTAGACCTTTTGAATATACATACTGTGCTTCACATAAAATTTCACCCTGTAGAAAGTAAATATATGTAAAACAAAAAAGCATAAAGAAGATGCCGCAGGAATATTTTACTATTCCGGCGGTACCTCCATGAAGTTGTTCGTTGTAGTTCATTAAATACTAAAGTTTCCTTTATATAAGAAAATATTAATTTTTATAAAAGTTTATTATTCTTTTTCCTTTCTAAGGACAAGAGCAGTTCTAGCAGGAATGTAAAGCTTTAACCATCCTTTGTTATCTTTTTCGTATATAGGATCATAACTAGTGAAGTGACGAATAGAGTCGTCATTAAATCCATGTCCTCCAAATGCTTTATCATCTGTATCTAGAATAACGTTATAAGTACCTTGAGGTACAATAAATCCATAGTCTGTAAAAGACTGAGTTGGGTTGAAATTGAATACGAAAAGTATATCTCCTCGTGTGTAGGCAAGTATTTGGTCTCCGTCATTATGCCATATTTCTTGTACGGGAGTTTTTTCGAAATTCTTTTCAGACTTTAACACACTTAGCATAGCTTCATCAAAATCACCAAGATAATGGTAGCATAATTCGTGATTATCTACGAGATTCCATTGCCTTCGAGCATATTTATGACTCCAGCCATTCCCTTCGCGTGGGAAATCTATCCATTCTGGATGCCCCCATTCATTACCCATAAAGTTAAGATAAGCCCCGTTCATTGTAGAAGCTGTAACGAGTCTAATCATTTTATGAAGTGCTATACCTCGTTCAGCCATAAAGTTTTCGTCCCCCTTTTTGAAGTGCCAATACATATCAGCATCAACAAGTCGGAAAATAACCGTTTTATCCCCTACCAGGGCTTGATCATGACTTTCTGTATATGTTACAGTCTTTTCGTCTTTTCTTCTGTTTGTAAGTTCCCAGAAAATAGAAGAAGGTTTCCAATCTTCATCTTTGGCCTCTTTCATTGTCTTAATCCAGTAGTCTGGAACATTCATTTGCATTCTGTAATCGAATCCATATCCTCCGTCTTTATATGGAGCTGCTAATCCTGGCATACCAGATACTTCTTCAGCTATGGTAATAGCTTTAGGATTGACGTCATGTATAAGTATATTAGCTAATGTAAGGTAGCAAATAGCTTCGTCGTCCTGGTGTCCGTTATAATAGTCGCCATATCCTCCGAAAGCTTCTCCTAATCCATGACTATAATAAAGCATAGAAGTTACTCCATCGAATCTGAATCCGTCAAAGTGATATTCTTCAAGCCAGTATTTACAGTTAGAAAGAAGAAAATGCAGAACTTCGTTTTTTCCGTAGTCAAAACATAACGAATCCCATGCAGGATGTTCTCTTCTTCCTCCTTGCATAAAATATTGGCATCCATCTCCTGCGAAGTTTCCAAGACCTTCAATTTCGTTTTTTACGGCATGTGAATGTACAATATCCATAATAACTGCAATTCCCATTCCATGAGCAGTATCTATCAAGTCTTTTAGTTCTTCTGGTGTACCGAATCTGCTTGATGCAGCAAAAAAGTTGCTTACGTGATATCCAAATGAGCCGTAATAAGGGTGTTCAGCAATAGCCATTATCTGTATAGCATTATACCCTTCTTTTTGAATCCTTGGCAGGATATTCTCCTTAAACTCTACATATGAGCCAACCTTTTCAGCATCTTGTGCCATACCGATATGACATTCGTAAATTAGCAGAGGAGATGTTTTTGGCTTGAACGTTTTATTTTTCCAGACAAATGAATTTTCAGGTGCCCAAGCCTGTGCAGAGAAAATTTTTGTATTTTCGTCTTGCACAACTCTATTAATCCATGCTGGAATACGTTCACCTTCTCCACCATTCCATTTAACTTTAAGTTTGAATAGGTCGCCATGTTTCATTTGTACGTCACTAAGAACAATTTCCCAGTTTCCGTTATCAATTCTTGTCATCTTGTACGCTTCATTCTCCTGCCATTCGTTGAAATCTCCGATGACATATATATCTGTAGCGTTAGGTGCCCATTCTCTAAGTGTCCATCCTTTCTCTTGCTTGTGCAGTCCGAAATATAGATAACCACTTGCAAAGTCAGAAAGACTAATCTTTCCATTCTGTGTGAGATCTGCAATTTTGTTTTCAGCATGTAGATGTCTTCCTACGATTGCAGACTCATAAGGTTCCAGCCATGGATCGGCTTTTACAAGTCCTATATGTTTTGCAACAGTATTTTTTTTTGCTGTTGCATTACTTTTATCTGTTGCTTTCTTGTAAGCCATATTAGATTGATTTATAGGTTTAACAACTTAAGTTAAAAATATGTGTATCAGTATTATATTCCAGCTAAAGGATTATAAATTCTTCACCTTGAAAATTACTTTTTTAATTTCCTTGTTATCTGAGATACAAGGAGCGTGAAGGTCCTGTGGGAAGAATATAACGAAACTTCCAGGGAAGATAGTTACATAATCTTTTGCAAGTCCCTTATAGAAAGTTATGTCTTTTTCTGCATTATACTCAGCTTCCTCCATCTCCTTTCTTGGAGTATATCCCATAGTTTCTGGGCAAGAAAGAGGAATTTGTATGTCAATCATTATATTGTGGCTTTCGAGTTTAGCCTCTTCCTTAGTCTTTCCCTTTGCTACGGCATAGTTCACGAAGAGATCCTTACCATCAATTTCAACTTTTCCTGGTTCATGTGAGTTGATATCATTATTAGCGATATAATCAGCCACTTTTTTGAAAAGAGGATTGATAGAAGCGTATTTACCGAGGTTTTCAAGTGTATCAATTATCATATCTAAGTATATTATAAAGTTATTATTTCCAATTTAATTTCTTTATCTGCAAATATAATAAAAAAGGAAATTGCAATTATCAATTTCCTTTGTTTTTTTATAATTTAATCTAAAAATACGGCGTTTACCTCTTTTTTAGTTTCCTCTACTACCCTTTGTAGCTCTTGGTGTATCAGTCCGTTTGTGGCAAGAACTTCAATACCTTGTTCCCATAATTTATTTTCTCCACTAAAGTCAGAAATATCCCCTCCAGCTTCTTTTAGTATTATGCTACCAGCAGCTACGTCCCATGGGAAAATACAGGGTTCGATATAAGCGTCGATTCTTCCCTGTGCAACATAGCATAGTTCAGCTTCTGCCGACCCTAGATTTCTTAGACTTGCTACGTTGCCATATAATTTGCCAGATAGATGTGTGTAAAACTTACTAGCTTTATTTACATCATACGGAAGTCCTATGGTAAGTAGTGCATTATCAATTGTTTTTATAGCTGAAGTTTTTATTATTTTATTGTTACAAAACGCTCCGCCTCCCTTATAAGCACAGAACATTTCATCGTTGCTTACTTCGTAAACAATTCCTGCCAATATTTCTTCTTTGTTTCTTAGAGCGATGCTAACGCAATATGGAGCCAATCCATGAATAAAATTCGTTGTTCCATCTAATGGGTCAACAATCCAGCAGAATTCGTATCTATCGTCCATCGTCAATCTTTCTTCTCTATTATTGATGTCAGTACTCTCTTCAGTAACGAATCCAGATTCAGGTAAGATTATCTTTAACCCCTCTATTATTTTTGCTTCTGCCTCTTTATCAACGTAGCTTACGTAATCGTGTGAAGTCTTAGCAATTACACGTTCACTTTTGAAGTTCTCTCGTTGAATACGAATAAAAGCGCCTACCTCATAGGCTAGCGCTTTTACTTGTTCTGTAATATTTTGTAAATCCATAGTTTATTATCTTTTAACTATAGTAGCAGTTTCAAGTTTACCTCTTTTGTAGTATCCTTTTCTTACAACATTTCCATTTTTATCTTTTTCAAGAAAAGCACCATTCTTTAGGTCATCTACAAATCCACCTTCATAACGTGATCCATCGGGGTAAACCTCAATACCTTTTCCGTTTTTTTGACCATTTTTGAATTGTCCTCTAAACTTAGTACCATCAGCCATGTGTAGTACTCCGTCACCGCTCATTTCTCCATTTGCCCATTCTCCGTCGTATACATCGCCTGCAGCACTTGTGTATTTACCACGTCCATCCTCTTTATCGTTGCTCCACATACCCTCGTATTTGCTACCATCAGGCCAAGTGTAGACACCTGTTCCTTCCATAAGTCCATTTTGGAACTGTCCGATGTATTTACGATTATCTGTGTATGTAAAAATACCTTGTCCGGTACGTTCTCCGTTTATGTAATCGCCTTCGTATTTATCGCCATTATGGAATTCGTATATTCCTCTACCGTGCATCATGTCGTTTTTCCATCCACCGACATATTTATCTCCATTAGCATAGAAATATGTTCCCTGTCCATTTCTCATGTCCTGTTCCATATTTCCTACATACGAGCTTCCATCTCGCCAATCGAATACTCCATGGCCATGTTTTTTGTCATCCTTCCATCCACCTTTGTAATAAACACCGTTGGCCCAAGTGTATGTTCCTTGTCCGTCTCTCTTGTCCTGATACCATTCTCCGACGTATTTATCGCCATTATAATAGTACATAGTACCATTTCCCTGTTGGTAATCAATATACCAAAGGCCATCATATTTATTATTGTTTGCAAAATAATAAATACCATTGCCATGTTGGTGGTCTTGGTGCCACTGTCCTTCGTAACGTTCGCCATCAGAGAACTGGTAAGTGCCGTTGCCTTCCCTTTTTCCTTTAACGTATTGTCCTTCGTAAGTGTCACCATTCTTGAAAGTTGTTTTCCCTTTTCCGTAAGGTTTTCCGCTGACAAGTTCTCCATAGTATGTAGCTTTGTCTTTGGAGAAAATATAGTTGCCAATAACAATTTTTTGGGCATCCATATTTGCGATGGATGTCAACAAAACTATACTGGCTAATGTATGTCTTTTGAAATTCATAATCTTCAGAAAATATTTCAATCGGCAAAAATAGTTAAAATTGCCGAAAAAAGCGAATAATATTTAATTATTTATGAATTTATTTGTTTGAAACAGTAAAATTGTTGATAATATGCTGTATAATCACCTCCTTATGGACTTGTTATTTATTGATTTTGTCCATTTCTACTTTTAGCGTTCCAACGAAACGTCCACTCTTGCCCATTTGGTTGCATAAAACGTCTTTTCCTATGCTATTTTTGATGTATTTGGGTTCTGAGAAATATGTGTGACTATGTCCTCCGAGTACAATATCAATATTTTTTGTTCCTTTTATGAATTGTTCATCATTTATCGTTTCTACTCCCCATCCTAGATGAGATAAGCATACCACAATATCGCATTTCTCTTCATTTTTAAGGAAGTCAGCAATCTTATTTGCGTTTTCTATTGGATCCAGAAATTTTGTATCTCCGCTATTAGCCTTTGAAACCAATCCATCGAGTACTGTGCATACTGCAGTTACACCAATCTTAACACCCTTTCTGTTGATTATGGTGTAAGGTTTTACGAATTTTTCTACTGGTGTGTTTGAAAAATCGTAGTTGCAGCAGAGTATAGGAAAGTTTGCCATTTCGAAAATCCTTGCCATATTGTCAAGTCCGAAATCAAACTCATGATTTCCGATTGTTCCGGCGTCGTATTTCATCATGTTCATGAGTTTTATTTCTACCTCCCCCTTGAAAAGATTATAGTAGGCAGAACCTTGAGAGAAATCGCCACTATCAAAAAGTAACAATTCTGGATCTTCTTTTCTAAAATTTTCAATAGCTGCTGTACGTCTTAGAAAACCGCCCTTACCTGCTAATGTGGTGTCAGATAAGTTTGGATTTATTTTTTCTATACAACTATGTGTATCATTTGTATGTACGATGAATAGATCAATTTTGTCTTGTG
>JAILIJ010000341.1 GCA_024695315.1 Bacteroidaceae bacterium | reverse complement strand
TAAAGATCTTACAATTTCTTTGAAAAATATATTTGGTTCATTTGCTTTTGATAATTTCAAATTATATTATTGCGGTAATTACCAAGGACTCTATGAGTTAAGTGATGATTCAAAGATTATTACTCTTTATGGTAATTGGGATGATATGGAGAATCTTCCAGGTGAGGTTAAAACTGTTATTGATGATAATAGTTCAACTTTGGGTGCTGTTTATGTATATAAGGACAATGTTACTTTGGGAGGTGAACTTAATACATCAGATGAAGGTTGGCAAACTGATAACAACATCTTGATCTATACAGACTACGAAAGTGACATGGTCAATGGAACGTCAAATATAGTTAATAAGACTGTTGAAACTGTAATAAATGATGGAAATGAAGATTATGTTGAAACATATACATGTACTAATCTTGTTATTACAGATAAAAAGACTATGTATGTTCCACAAGAGTTTACGGCTAATAAAGCATCTTATACTCGTACATCTTCTTTAATAGATGGTGTGGCATGGGGTACACTTGTTATGCCTTTCGATCTTACAGCATTACCAACAAATGTTACATCATACTATTCTCCTACAAAGATTGATGATTCTTATACTTATGGTAAGTTGATAGTCGGTACTAACGATAGTAAGACTTTATCAGCTAATACTCCTATTATGTATAAGGCTTCTGGTGACTTGGCAATTAACGAAACTAATGCTATTGTACATAAGACAGATGAATTAAAGACTCCTGATCCAGAAAATGATCCTTTAAGTCTCTATGGATCTTATGTAAAGTATTATGTTGGACAAATTGGTTGTGAGTCTAGTGTTGTTACAAATGACGATGGATTATGTGCTCAGGATTGTTACTATATTAAGCAGAATAAGTTCCTGAGAGGTAATTGCTATTTCTCAATTGCACCATTTAGAGCGTTCATATACAGAGGAACTTCTAATAACGATGAAGAGTCTACTGATGCAAAATTACGCTCATCTGTTTTGATGATAGAGATTTCAGATATTCCTAATGTAATAGAATCTTTGTCTAAGGAAGATGCTACAATTATAGGATACTCTGATGCTACAGGAGTTCGTCGTCCAAATCTACAACGCGGATTCAACGTTGTTATTTATTCTGATGGAACAACAAGAAAGATCTTTGTGAAATAATAGATTATTATTTATTGTGTGGTGAGCATTTGTCTCACCGCACATTATGAACAATAATATGAAAAGAAAATACGAACAGCCTCTAGTAGAATTTTATGACTTTAAGGTAGCCTTTTCTGTACTAAATGAATCAGGATTGGGTGAACCTGGAGATGAAGGTGATGCAAAGATGCGTGGCTCTTCTTTTGGGGATGATCGATTTAGTCGATCTGGTAATAATTCTTCCAAAAAGAATGGTTGGGGAAGTCTTTGGTAATCCTTAAAGTTCGACGTATTATTTTAGAAAATAGTGGTGTCACACTTTTTGTGTGCACCACTTTTTTGTCTTTTCTGCAACTTTATATTTATTTGTAAAGCCAATAATAGTTTGTATATAAAACAGCCGATTTAGACGTTATATAAGGCTTAAAAGACCCTTATAGATGTCTGAATCGGCTGATAAAGTTTATTGTTTTATAAAGTTAAAATTTACTCCTCTTTATTCTTTTATTATTTTGTGTAATTGTTTTTATGTCTACTTTTAATTTTTTGCGTTGTAATTTGGTGTTACATAAATTAGTTGAATACCTTTTTGTGTTTTCTTAAGTTCCATGATTGTGCCATCATCGTCTACAGAATAAGTTGCATTTCCACTTATAGAAGCTATTCTGTGGTAAATGACGTTGAATATTACTACCGCGTCTTCTATGGCGTTTTCTGTAGTCATAGGAATGTCTACAATAAGTCTTCCGATTTTTGATTTGTCAGAAACATTATCTTGGTCAAGACTTAGGAAAATGTTCATTCCATGACAATTGCCTTTGAGACTTTTAGTTGCATCGTCATAGACATATCCTTTCATGCTAATCTCACGTGCAACCTGTTGTTGTGTTCCATTCAAGTCAATTCCATCGAACTTAAATGCTTTGGCATTAGTAAATGATACTATTGTCAAAAGGAAAAACAATAATTTTTTCATAGTGTATGTGTTTAAAAAGTTGTTAAACTAGTTAAATTATTTGTATTGCAAATGTATGAAAACTTTCTATACATAACAAGCAATTTATGAAAAATATTTTATGCTTTTTAGCATAAACATTTCATGTTTTTTCCTTTTATTAGTTTTCTTTTTGCAGTTTTATTAAAGAACGATTATCTTTGCATGAAATTTTGCAAAATTTTATTTTTTATGAGAGTATTTCAGAACGTTGCTGACTTGGGTGACCTCAAGCAGGCATTATCTGAGGCTTTTGAAATAAAGGCTAACAGATATAAATATCAGGAGCTTGGCAAGAATAAGACTGCCATGCTAATTTTCTTCAATAACTCCTTACGTACTCGTCTTTCTACTCAGAAAGCAGCCATGAACTTAGGTATGAATGTAATTGTTCTTGATGTGAACCAGGGTGCGTGGAAGTTAGAGACGGAACGTGGTGTTATTATGGAAGGTGATAAAAGCGAGCATCTTCTTGAAGCTATCCCTGTAATGGGCTCATATTGTGATATTATCGGTGTACGTTCATTTGCTCGTTTTGAATCGCGAAGTGACGATTACGAAGAGAAGATTCTCAATCAATTTATAAAATATTCTGGCAAGCCTGTCTTTTTTATGGAGTCTGCTACTGTACACCCTCTTCAGGCCTTTGCAGATCTTATAACTATTGAAGAGTATAAGAATTGTACTCATGTAGAACCAAATCCATTATTTGGAGGGGTTGCTATTGATCGAGTACCTAATAAACGTCCAAAAGTTGTACTTTCTTGGGCTCCACATCCAAAGGCTTTACCTCAGGCTGTACCTAATTCTTTTGCAGAGTGGATGAATGCCGCAGATGTTGATTTTGTAATCACACACCCTGAAGGATATGAACTAGACCCTAAGTTTGCTGGGAATGCTCAGGTTGAATATGACCAGATGAAAGCTTTTGAAGGGGCAGATTTTATATATGCAAAGAACTGGTCATGTCCTGGCGTTACTCGTCCAAATGACTATGGAAAGGTACTTGGTGACTATCATGATTATTCTGCTTGGACAGTTGGAGAACGCCAGATGGCAGTAACTAATAAGGCATTTTTCATGCATTGCCTTCCTGTCCGTAGGAATATGATTGTTACAGATGATGTTATAGAGGCTCCAACAAGCCTTGTAATTCCAGAAGCTGCCAATCGAGAGATTTCAGCTACGGTAGTTTTGAAGCGAATGCTTGAAGCGATAAAGTAACAGTAGATCAAAAAACTGAATTATCGTTTTTCCCATTGCTACTTTGATTAACGTTTTTCGTCAAGTATATCTTACGTATGATTGACGAACCATTAACGAACGATAAAAAAATAAATATAGAAAAGTGAACGGTTTATGTTAAAAATAGACCTTTCGCTTTTTATCTCAAAAGATATGGAATATAATTTTAGAGAAATAGAACAAAAATGGCAGAAATCGTGGGTAGACAACAAGATCTATCAGATTTCTGAGGATAACAGTAAACCAAAGTATTATGTTCTTAACATGTTTCCTTATCCATCAGGTGCAGGACTTCATGTAGGACACCCACTAGGATATATAGCAAGTGATATATACGCACGTTTTAAGCGTCTCCAAGGCTTTAACGTGCTTAACCCTATGGGATATGATGCTTATGGACTTCCAGCTGAGCAGTATGCCATTCAGACAGGTCAACACCCAGAGGTAACTACATTTGCTAATATTGACCGTTATCGTGAGCAGTTAGATAAGATTGGTTTCAGTTTCGATTGGAATCGTGAAGTACGTACATGCTCACCTGGTTATTATAAGTGGACTCAATGGGCTTTCCAAAAGATGTTTAATTCTTTCTTCTGTAACAAAGAGCAGAAAGCACTTCCTATCGAAGTACTCATTAAACATTTTGAGACAGAAGGTAATCTGGGGCTAGACGTAGCACAAAGTGAACCATTGACTTTCACAGCAGAAGAATGGAATTCTTGGGATGACAAGAAAAAATCCGATGTTCTGATGAACTACCGTATCGCTTTCCTTGGCGAGACAATGGTAAACTGGTGTCCAAAGCTTGGTACAGTACTTGCTAATGATGAGGTTATCGACGGTGTGAGCGAGCGTGGAGGCTACCCAGTTGAACAGAAGAAGATGCGCCAGTGGTGTCTTCGTGTAAGTGCTTATTCTCAGCGCCTTCTTGATGGTTTGGATACAATCCAGTGGAGTGATTCAATAAAGGAGACACAGCGTAATTGGATTGGCCGAAGTGAAGGTACAGAAGTTGAATTCAGGATTGATGGCACAAATGATTACTTCACAATCTTCACAACCCGTGCCGATACTATGTTCGGTGTTACTTTTATGGTACTTGCACCTGAGAGTGATCTAGTCCAAAAAGTTACAACAGTCGAGCAAAAAGCCGAAGTTGAGAAATACATAAAGTATGTTAAAGGACGTACTGAGCGTGAGCGTATGATTGACCGTAAGGTAACCGGAGTTTTCTCAGGTTCATACGCAATAAATCCGTTTACAGGCGAGAAGAATCCAATATGGATTTCTGAATACGTTCTTGCTGGCTATGGAACAGGTGCTATTATGGCCGTTCCTGCTCACGATTCACGTGACTACGCATTTGCAAAGCACTTCAACCTTCCAATTATTCCTCTCATTGAGGGAGCCGATGTAAGTGAGGAAAGTTATGATGCTAAAGAGGGTATTGTAAGCAATTCTCCAGCTCCAGGCAAGTCTGCCGTAGAGTATGATGGAGAATCACTCATGCTTAACGGATTGACAATTAAAGAAGCCATTGCCGCAACTAAGACATTTGTCAAGAAACATAATATTGGACGCGTAAAAGTAAACTACCGTCTTCGCGATGCAATCTTCTCTCGTCAACGTTATTGGGGCGAACCTTTCCCAGTATACTACAAGAATGGTATTCCTTGTATGATTCCTGAGGAATGTTTGCCAATTCAGCTCCCCCAGGTTGAGAAATTCCTTCCAACAGAGACTGGTGAGCCACCACTTGGCAACGCTACTGTATGGGCTTGGGATGAGGCAAATAAGAAGATTGTAGCAAATAGTCTTATTGATAACAAGACAATTTTCCCAATAGAGTTGTATACTATGCCTGGTTTTGCCGGCTCTTCTGCATACTATCTTCGTTATATGGATCCACATAACGACAAGGCTCTTCTTTCTACTGAAGCAGCAAACTATTGGCAGAATGTAGACCTTTACGTAGGAGGTTCAGAGCATGCTACAGGCCACCTTATTTACTCACGTTTTTGGAATAAATTCCTTTATGATTTAGGAATTTCTGTTAAGGAAGAGCCATTCCAAAAGCTTATCAACCAGGGTATGATTCAGGGACGTAGTAATTTTGTATACCGTATCAAGGATACAAATACTTTCGTTTCTTTTGACAAGAAGGATGAGTATGACACAACTCCTATCCACGTTGATGTCAATATCGTGAGTGCCGACGTTCTTGATGTCGAGGCATTTAAGGCTTGGCGTCCAGAATACAAAAATGCAGAATTTATCCTTAATGATGAAGGAAAATATATCTGTGGTTGGGCCGTTGAGAAGATGTCTAAGTCTATGTTCAATGTAGTAAACCCAGATATGATTGTTGAGCGATTCGGAGCCGACACACTTCGTCTCTATGAAATGTTCCTTGGCCCTGTTGAACAGTCAAAGCCATGGGATACTAATGGTATTGACGGATGCCACCGTTTCCTCAAGAAACTTTGGAATTTCTTCATCAAGGACGATAGCGTAGTGGCAACAGATGGCGATGCTACACCAGAGGAGCGTAAGGCTCTTCACACCCTCATCAAGAAGGTAACTGGCGACATCGATCAGTTCTCTTATAATACAAGTATTGCTGCATTCATGGTATGTGTCAATGAACTTACAAAATTGAAGAGCACATCCCGTGAGGTAAAGGAAGCCCTTGCTGTTCTTATTGCTCCATTCTGTCCACACATAGCAGAGGAACTTTATCACCTCCTTGGACATGACGGAACAGTCTGTGATGCAAAATGGCCAGCCTTTAATGAGTCATACCTCAAAGAGGACAACATGAAGATGATGGTAGCTTTCAATGGTAAGGCACGTTTCCCTATGGAATTCCCAGTAGGTACAGACAATGCCACAATTGAAAAGGCTGCACTTGAGAACGAGCAATCTGCAAAGTGGCTGGAAGGCTTTACTGTTGCCAAGGTTATCGTCGTGCCAGGCAAGATGATTAACATAGTGCTCAAGAAGTAAGATTACTTAAAAAAGGAGTTTGGAGGAGTTTCTTTATTAACTTCTTCAACTCCATTTGAAATAATATTTTATGGCAGATTCTGTAAGAAATTCTGTTATTGACAACGTACGCCGGTTCTTGTCAAACAAGAACAATCTTAACGTACTCAAACTTGAACTCAAGGATTATTTCTTTATAACCCTTGGAGTTGCTATTTATGCCTTTGGCGTAAACATTTTCATGCTCCCTTATGGGCTTACTACTGGTGGCGTCATAGGTATTGCAACCATTTTGTACTATCTTACAGAATGGAATGTTGACACAACTTATTTCATCATCAACGTATGTCTGCTTATTGTGGCGGTAAAGACTCTCGGTCTCAAGTTCTGTCTAAAGACCATTTATGGCGTGGTTTGCATGACTCTCACTCTCCGTGTGTTTCAGCACTTGATTGCTGATGTTGGTGCTGATGGACATCTCGTCTTCCCTCGTCTTCTTGGCGATGAGACATTCATGGCATGTGTGCTTGGCGGTATTACCGACGGTATAGGTCTTTACCTCTGTTTTGCTAACAATGGTTCAACGGGTGGTACGGATATTATAGCAGCCATCGTGAACAAGTACAAGCAGATGTCGTTAGGTTCAGTCATACTCGCTTGTGACATTATCATTATTTCGTCATGTTATCCTGCATTTCATGACTGGTTCCGAGTAATTTTTGGTTTTGTGCTTATGTTCATCTGTAGTTTCACGCTCGACTACTGTCTTAACAAGACCAACCAGTCCGTGCAGTTCCTCATCTTCTCGCGTAACCCGAAGAAGATAGCAGATGCCATCGTGAAGACTGGACGAGGTGTGACTATGCTCGATGGAGAGGGGTGGTACACTCATTCGGAGCGTAAGGTGCTCATGAGTATCGTGCGCAAAAACGAACAGATGTACATACAGCGACTTATCAAGTCCATTGACCCTTATGCCTTCGTATCCCTGACCAATGCCAACAGCGTGTGGGGTGAGGGATTTGACCAGATGAAGATCAAGGCTGAGAATCAGCAGAAGAATAAGCGTACGCTCGTGTTTGCAAGCAATAGTACCCATAAACTTAATGAGGTTCGTGCCATACTTGGCGAAAAGTACGATATCCGTTCACTTGACGATATAGGCTGCCGCATAGAAGTTCCGAGAATAACTGGCAGTATTCAGGAAAATGCACTCCTTAAGGCACGTTTCATCAAGCGATACTATGGATTCGATTGTATAGCCGATGATACAGCCCTCGAATGCGACGCTTTGGGTGGGCTTCCTGGTATTTACTCCACTTCATACGTATCAATCAACGATGAAGAAGTTTTAAGCGGTTCTAAGGCCGTTCTTCACTCTGAGCAGTATAATGATGAATTATCGGTTGAGATGCTTAATATACTCCATACCTCTCCAGATGCCAAAGCCGTGTCTATTTCTCATGATGATGTCAAGGGAAATGTGGATAAGCTTTTAAAGAACCTTCAGGGTAAGGATCGTTCAGCCAGAATACATACAGCCGTAGCTCTTGTAACTGGAGAATATATTGATCCGAAGAAGAATGAGACTCATATATTCGATGGTATGTTGGAGGGTACTATAGCCGAGCAGCCATCAAGCGAACCTAAGTTCTTCTACGATTCTGTATTTATTCCAAAGGGGTATACTCAGACTTACGATGAACTCGGAGTAGATGTAAAGAATCAAATAAGTCAGCGCGCTATAGCCATAGGCAAGCTAAAGGACTTTTTTGAAAAGAAAGTTTAGGCTTTTCTAAGTCCGCCATAATGACTGCTATGTATTTAAAAACAGTCAAAAATGTTGGTCTTAATATAAAATAATTGGGGCACATCAATCGTATGATTGGTGTGTCCCTTATATATTACATCAAGATTTTTTAATATCTTATAAAAGTTATTTCTTGGTAATCAGGTTCCATACCCATAGAAGGATAACAGCACCAATAACAGCAGTAATAATGGTTCCTATGATTCCTAAGCCCAAGTTTATACCGAGAACTCCAAGAAGCCATCCTCCTATCATACCACCAACGATACCGATTACGAGGTTGAGCAGACATCCATTACCTGATTTGTTAACAATTTTACCTGCTATAGCACCGGCTAAGATACCGACAACTATGCTAATAATAAGATCAATCATGACGAATTTTAGTTTAAGTTAGTTAATAATTTGATTTAAGATGTACGTTGCAAAAATGTAGAAAAATCTTCAATTATACAAATATACAGACTTATTCTTCGGGAAGGGGATTGAAAAACTTGATATTTGTTATTTTTTTTCGGATACCTCAGTATTTTGTTTAATTGACAAAATGCTATTCCATTCACCTTCGTATTACCTTTTACTCTCCTTCGTATTACCTTCGTAATTCTTCTAAGATTTTCTTAGTAACATAATTATTCCATTTTTGTTTATTTGATGCTAAAATGATATTATGTATTAAACAAAAGGTGATATAATGATAAATTGCGTGTAGAGGGAAATGCTGGGCATATTTTTTTGTATAACGATATGTGTATTTCTTATAAAATAACAGCCATTTTTATTTC
>JAILIJ010000331.1 GCA_024695315.1 Bacteroidaceae bacterium | reverse complement strand
GATGACGATGAACATGAACCAACTGGCGTAAACAAGGAAAACGTTAATGCAAACATAGCTGGAAGCGACGCTACCGTAACACGCTACGAAATGCCGCATCTCAACTCTCAGTACGACTACATTTGCCACACTCTCGAAAACGGAGAAGTGAACTACACCATCCAGTACGACCGCTACAAGCACCACCCTGTATGGGTAGCATACGTCTACGATATGAAGTCGGCAATGAAAAATGCACCTACACGTACCGATGCATGGGACGGAGACCCTTACTACGACAACGATAAGGCTAACCAAGTTGCGACGAATACTTTCCCTGGTTATACACGCGGACACCTCTGTGGCTCGGCTGAGCGTTACTACTCTGAAGAGGCAAATATGCAGACTTTCTACATGACAAATATGTCACCACAACTTTACGCTTTCAACGGCATATATTGGGGAGCTGTAGAAGATTTGGCAAGAAACTGGGGACGAAATGTCACAAACTCGACATCTGAGTATTACAACGGCACACTCTATATCGCTAAAGGTGGGACAATAGATAAGGAGGAAAATATTATCAAATATATCAACGTTAAGAATACTCTCGGAACTACAATCACTATGCCTGTTCCAAAATACTACTGGATGGCTTGTCTGTTCATAGCATCAAACGGTTCGGCACGCGCCATAGGATTCTGGATGGAGCACAAAGACTACGGTAATGAATCAAAGGATTTTATACAGCAGTTCGCTCGCGAAAGCGCATGTTCCATCGATGAACTTGAAGAAAAAACTGGTCTCGATTTCTTCTGTAATCTCAACGATAATGTGGAAAACCTGCTCGAAGCCAAGTATGACATAAGTTCATGGGAAGGATTATAAAAACTCAAACAATAATACATATATAAAGGAATGGGATAAGTCAACAAGACAAAATCCCATTCTTATTTTTATAAAATGTAACAAAAAATAAACATAAAAAATTTTTGCACTATATAAATTATTTGTAATTTTGCACATATCCATAGATAAAACGATAATTTACGAACGATTATTAGTCATATTTAAAATATTATAAATAATAAAATCTCAAGGCTTATGAAAAAATTTATACTTTCATTATTTACAGTCCTTATGGCTGTTACAGCTTATGCTGATGAGATCGTTATCGACTTCACAAGTTCAGATGCACTTTCAGCTCTCGGAATCACAGCTCCAGAGAAGGGTAAAGGTACAGAAATTGCTAACACCACAATTACTAAGGACGGAGTGATACTCACTTCAAAAAATGGAAGCACCGCAACACGCATTTGGAACTCAAATGGTGCTTTAGACTTACGTATATACAAAAGCGGAGGTTCAATCACTCTTACTGCACCTGACGGTCAAGCTTTCCAGTCAGTAAAATTTACAAGCGGAAACAAGTCTGCTGTTGAAACAAACATGGATGTAAACGCAGGAACACTAAAGGATTCCACTTGGACAGGATCAAGCGCAACCATTACTTTCTCCGCTAAAGCAACAATTCGTATCAACACTATTACTATAACAACTGCAGCTTCTACAGTGAAGACTTACAAAGCACCAACATTCTCACTCGAAGAAGGAGAATACATCGGCGAGCAGGAAGTAACAATCACAGCAGAGGAAGGTTGTGGACTCATCTACACAACTGACGACACAACACCAGTTGAAGGTAATGGAACATACGTAAAAGAAGGTACCGCAACAATCAAAGTTAGCAAGACTACTACAGTTAAGGCTATCACTGTTGACAATTCTGATCCAGACCTTGCTTCTGTCATTAGCTCTGCAACATATACAATCTCACAAGAAGTTGGCTCTGTAGAATCTCCACTTACTGTTGGCGAGGCTAAAGCATATATTAACGCTGGCGTAAACCTTGACTACTATGTATTCACAAAGGGTATTATCACATCTGTTGACAAAATAGATATTAGCGACCAGGGAATCGCAACTTACTTCATCGCTACAGGCAAAGACACTATTGAAGTGTACAAGGGATTCGACCTGAACAATGCTAAGTTCACTGATATAGAAGCTATCGCAAAGGGTGACGTCGTTATCGTTTACGGTAAACTCACAAAATACAACAAGATTTATGAGTATACAGCAGGAAGCTACATCGTAAGTATCGACAAGTCTGGACGCGATGCTGAGGAAATTGAAGAAGTAACTCCACTTGCTCTCTCAGACTTCACTAACACAGGCTTTGAAACATGGACAGACGGAGTAGCAAACCAGTGGAAATCAACTTCTACAGCATCAAACGCTACAATCGAGCAGTCAACAAATGCTCACTCAGGAAGCTCAGCTGTACTCGTTAAGAGCGCTGACAAGAACATGCGTCTCGCTTCAACTGAACTTGTTGTTCCTGCAGGTAACTACACCCTCAAGTTCTATGCAAAGAATGCTTCTGCTGATGCAATTGCTAAGTTACGCTATGGATATGCAACAACAACTATTACAGACCTCAAGAATGCTTACAACTCACCTGACTACAATTATCTAATCACTGCAACAGAAGTGCAGAATGACTGGACAGAGTACAAGTACACATTCACAACAGAAGAAGAGTCTATAATGTGTCTCGTTGTTATGGTTAGCAAGAATACAGCCGATATTCTCGTCGATGACCTTACACTTACAACTGCAACAGAAGAGGAGATGCTCTCTATCTCATCTGTCAATACTGACAAGAAAGCCAATTCTGCTATCGTTAACCTTGCCGGACAAAGAGTTGATGCATCATTCAAGGGCATCGTTATCAAGAATGGCAAGAAAGTTCTTGTAAAGTAAACCATACAAACAAAGGATAACATATAAAAATGAACAAAAAACTTTCGCTAACATTACTAATGATAGGGTTACTGCACACAGGCAGTGCCCTATCTCAGTCTTTTAAATCATATTATTCTTCTGCCGATGGACTCAAAAAGGCAGAACTAAAGACTGCGCTGTTCCGCATCGTATCTGATCATGACGTGTTCAGCTATTCATCTCTATGGGACCACTATGAGACAACTGATGCCTGCATAGACAATCCTAATCAGGTGTACGATATGTACTCAACTGATGTAAACTATTTTTCTTCTGCAAAGAATAACACTATGAACAAGGAACATGTCGTTCCTCAGTCATGGTGGGGCAAAGGTTCAAAATACAATATCTATACAGACCTACTGAACGTTTACCCTTCAGAAATAAAAGCCAATAGCGCCAAGTCCAACTACCCTCTTGGAGTTGTTGATGGAACAGTAACATTCCAAAATGACCGCTGCAAGGTAGGAACAAGTTCTAATGATGGTGGAGCAGACAAGGTTTTTGAGCCTATCGATGAATTTAAGGGTGACTTCGCACGTATCTATTTCTATGGCGCCACTTGCTATCAGAACATATCATGGGACTCTGCCGCTAAAGCTTTTCCTTCAGGAGTAAACACATATCCAACACTCAAATCTTGGATTATTCCTATGCTGCTGGAATGGAATCGTATGGACCCTCCTTCAGAATGGGAAAAGACACGCAACGACCGTGTTCAAAAGCTACAGGGCAACCGAAACCCTTTTATTGACTACCCACAATTGGCAGAATACATCTGGGGTGACTCCATCAATTATACATGGGACATCGATACAGCCATACCTTACAACATCAACAAAGATGGTGGTAACGGCAATGTAAACTCTGGCGATGATGATAATACTGGCGGAGAAAACGATGGAAATGACAACGGTAACAACGGCGGCCAAACACAAGAGGACCTAAAAGCTGGTGACATCATATATGCTTACTCATTCAAAGACTTGACAGAAGGAAATGATTACAGCACTGGCGGGTCAAGCACCACATGGTCTGTGGTCAACGACTCTATCTACTCTATCTCCAACTGTTATCAAGCTGGTGAGTCCGTAAGAATGGGATCTAAGAAAAAAGTAGGCAGTTTCACCACAACCGCCTTGAACATTAACAAGGGAGAGTCTGTAATAGTAGAAGTTGATGTCAAAGGATGGCAAAGCGTTGAGGGAGGTATCACAATTTCTGTAGCAGGAACAAACAGCAAATACTCTATAGAATATGACGCTACCATCAATGACAGCTACGAGACTAAGAGCATTACAATAGAAGACATACCATCCTCTAACCCTATGCTTACAGTATCCACATCCGAAGGCCGTACTTTCGTCAACAACATACGCATATATAAGGCCATATCAAATGAGAGCACTTCTATCTCAGAAGTTTCATTCTCAGGTTCAAGCAAAGACGGTATCACATACAACATGTCTGGTCAGCGAGTAAGTGTAAACTTCAAAGGCATAGTTATCCGTAATGGTAAAAAAATCTTCGTGAAATAAATGGACTTAGGGCTATATCCCTAATCTAAATAACGTAACTTCGACTAATTTATCCAAAACAAAATAGGTCGATTATCATTTACTTTGACGATATTAAATGCCAATTAAATTATCGTTTAACAAGCGTTAAACAAATAATCACTGTTTGAGTACAAATTTTGAGCAGTGTTTGAGCAGTGTTTGAGCGGTGCTCAAACACTGCTCAAACGTTGATTAAGCAAGTAAGATTTGTTAGCATTTTTAGTCGTTAGATGTGATTAGGCATTTATTGCTGGAAAA
>JAILIJ010000288.1 GCA_024695315.1 Bacteroidaceae bacterium | reverse complement strand
AAAGTAGTCTTTAGATATAGATAATAAAAAAATCCTCGAAGGGAAATTCCTTCGAGGATTTTTTGTTTTTGGGGCAGCAAACTCCATGTTTTTTATAGGGAAGTTATTCTAGAAAATTAGAAATCCTAGAATCCATTAGTTCTCATAGAAAGTTTGACCCTTCCTAGTTCTTATAGAAAGTCCTAACCCTTTCAAGTTCTTTTCCCATTCTACAATCCTTCCCTTGTTAGCTCAACGATACGTGAGAGCTGGTTAGGAATACGGATCTGCTGAGGACACTTAGGCATGCAGGCCTCACAGTCCATACATTGTATTGCCCAGGCCTCCTCCTTGAAGGTCTTCTTGTACCCGTCGATAAAGTTGGAGAGACGCTCCTTATAGTCCTTGGCTGTTTTGTCTGGGAATGTTCCTTCGTTGATACTCTTATTGTAGTAAGCAAAATTACCTGGGATATTGACTCCATAAGGGCAAGGCATACAGTAGTTGCATGCCGTGCAAGGTACGACAGGCATACCAGACATACCATCGGCAATTTTTTCTAATAGTTCGTTTTCGCTTTTTGTACATGGATCGAGAGGCGAGAATGTATTGACATTTTCCACAAGCACATTCATGGTTGTCATTCCGCTCAATGTGGTGAGGATATTGGAGTGAGAACCTACCCAACGAAAAGCCCAAGAGGCCGGTGTAGCATCAGGACGAACTTCCTGGAGTTGTTTTCTGTATTTCTCTGGAATATTGGCTAATCGGCCTCCGAGCAGAGGTTCCATAACAACATTTTGAACACCTACTTTCTCACATTTATTGTATAGATATTCAGCATCTGCATCCTGTTTCCATCCCCCCTTATTGAGGGAGGCATGGCGCCAGTCGATGTAGTTCATCTCAATTTGTACAAATGTGAACTTATACTTATCATTATGGTCGAGCAACCAGTCGAAGACTCTTACATCTCCATGGTAGCTGAATCCCAAATTCTTAATGCGTCCTTTATCTCTTTCCTGACAGAGATAGTCGAGTAGCCCATTGTCGATAAAACGCTCATTTAGGCGTTCCAATCCGCCGTTACCAACAGCATGTAGAAGGTAGTAGTCGATATAGTCTACTTGTAAGTTTTTTAGAGACTGTTCAAACATCCTCTTTCCTGCTTCGAGGCTGTGGTCTCCTTTGTCTGACATCTTTGTGGCAACATAATAGGAGTTACGAGGATGACGGTGAAGGGCTATTCCTGTGTATATCTCAGACTTACCGCCACAATATACTGGCGCTGTGTCGAAATAATTTATACCATGAGCTATAGCGTAGTCCACTTCCTTATTTACCATTTCTTGGTCAACAACTCCGTCCTTGCTTGGAAGGCGCATCATGCCGTATCCCAAGAGTGAGACCTTGTCGCCTGTGTGACGGTTGACTCGGTATGTCATGGAACCAGAATTTGAAGATGTTGTTGATGGATTTTTCTTCAAATTATTCTTTTCTGAACCAAAAGAGGATAATGAACCGATGCTTAAGAATATAGCAGCTGAGGCCGTCGACATTCCTAAGCGTTTGATGAAGTCTCTTCTGGAGAGGTTTGTGTCGTCTTTACTCATAATTTTTTGTGGTTATATGGTTTTATGGTTATACGGTTATATGATTCAAATTTTTCGATATGATATTCGCTGCAAATATAGTAAATTGAGTATATTAGTGCAAAAAAAGGTAAAAAAATAATTAATTGACATTCTTCGGAACTATAATTATTTTGCATTCGGAAAAAATTATTAACTTTGCAGCATTGATAAAGAGATAGACATTCCGTTGAAACGGATTTCGGAATTTGTGTAAGAATAAGACGATAAAAATGAGAAAATTGTATGCTACTATGTTATTTTGCCTAACATTACCTTTTGCGGTTAATGCACAGACGAAATACGCAAAACAGGTTATATACTATGTAGAGGACTCGACTGCCGATATTTCTCTTTGGGTGGATGAGCCTGACGTAGTACGTGATAATAGTGCTTTGAAAACGCTTGATAATGACTCGCTTGATTTTGTTTTGGTAGATGGAGTACTTGTGCGTCCTGACCGTAGTAGAATCAAGGCTCTTGCTGTTCCTGGATATACAAGGAGCGAACTTTATAGTAAGGCAATGGATGGCATCAAGAAGGTTTATGGCGATGTGGATGGAGTGGTGAAGACTGGAGATAATGAGTCGATAACAATCAGTTCTACGGCAAGTAATATGGCTAAGATCTCCATTTCTAAGCGTGTCAGCGGCATACCTGTTGATGGTTCATATAATTTCAAACTTCAATTCAAGGACGGAGAAATACTTGTTGAGGATCCTGCCATCACAAGTGTACGTAGCAAGATGATGAATTTTGAAAAGGCGCAGGTGTCTATTGATGTTAAGGAATTGGCGCTGCTTGATCCTAAGGGAGTACAGGGCTTTCCACAATATATTAACGATAAGATAGAAACTATTTTAAAGGCTTCTTTTACAAGTTCAAAGAAGTAAAGTGAACATGTTCGCCTAGACCGTATTTGATGGGAAAAGAGACAAATGAATATGTTCGCGTCATTATAATCGGCTTCTTCATTTACTATAGAAACTAAATAATTTTATTCTGATATGAAAAAAATATCTGTTCTTTATTTGTTGGCAGGATTGTGTTTGACAACTGCATGTTCGGATGATGATGAGGATGATGTTATCTCTCAGGTTGAGGATGATGCAACGGTAGAGTTGTATGCTCCAGACGGTAATGAAAATAATCATTCATACGTGGATCTGGGTATTACTTCTGGCGTGAAATGGGCGACTATGAATGTCGGCGCTACTTCTATCTATGAGAAGGGTACATACTTTGCTTTTGGTTCGACTACAGAATACGATAGCTCTACGGAGACTGAAGCTATTGACGTTTCTTCAATTTCTTTTGTTGAGGAGAATAGCAATAATGTCACTCTTACCCTTGCTGCAGAAAGTGATGCGGCTGCTACATATTTTGGAGGAAAATGGAGAACTCCAACAAATGTGGATTTCAACCAGCTCGTGAGCCAATGTTATCTAAAATGGGTATATAACTATCATGGTTCCGGAGTAGGTGGGTTGGTTGTTTACAAGGCAAAGATAGATTCAGATAAGGGAAAGTCTTCGCTTCCTACTGCTCCTGATACTCCAGAGGCATCATACACACTTGCTGATGCGCATATATTTTTCCCAGTAACAAACTGTTATTTCCAAAATCATCTATTCTCAGATAGTGAAGGATGGTGGGATAATTGTGCTTTGCTTTCCAGCTCGTATAACGTATCAAGAAAAGGATCTTATGTATTTTGGTATTACCCATATAAATATGATCGTCAGTACAGAGGCGTAGTGCCATTAGGCTCACTTTTCCAAGCTGCTTGTGTACGTCCAGTATGTGACTGATGGTAATTTGATAAAAGCCATAATGGTTTGGTAAAGAAAAATTAAATATATCAGGTGCTCAGGTTCTGGGCACCTTTATTTTTCCACGCAGAATCTACTTTCCGATGCAGAAGTTACTATCTGCAAATATAAGTGGCCGATAATCAACGTAAATGCCTTTGTTTTAGGGTGACTAAAGTGACTCCGAGGGACAGTGGAGGGACGCAAAATAGGCAAAAATCTGCAAATATGACTGCCTTCAAAAAGAGAAAATGCAAACATCTGCAAAATCGATTTTCC
>JAILIJ010000241.1 GCA_024695315.1 Bacteroidaceae bacterium | reverse complement strand
CTCCAAACTTCGACTCGCATCAAACGGGCAGCCATATTGATAGACTTCATGACGGCGAGCGCAGCAGAAAGCCTTGCTGAATTTGTCAAGAAGAATAGCGACCGCGCCAAAGTATATGGCATTGGAAACACCTTCGGCTGCGAGCTGACAGGTAACTGTCGAACGGAACAATTGCCCAACAGCCACCTTGACATTTTCTATCCCACTACCGTTGACTCTGGCTTTTACGAGAAGGATTTCTCATCTGAAGGTCTTGGCATCTCCCCCGACACTATCATCCCCTTGCCCATTGCGAGGAAACTCACCGACAACATTGACGAGTGGGTGCAGTGGGTGGCGGAAGACTTGAAGAAATAAAAATGCGCCAATTTCTATGAACATAAATTCCATAGTTGAATACATCAATCGTCTACGCATCGAATATGCTTGCGAACAAATCAAGAAAAAGCCTTCAATCTCCAATCAAGAACTCGCCGATTTATCTGGTTTCACCAGCATAGTTTCTCTCTTCCGAAATTTCAAACAGTACAAGGGCTATTCCCCAAAAGAGTTCTTAAAACATTCAAGAACTGAATAGCCTGACGCAGTTGTACATTTTAAGAATTTCACAAGCTGTTTTTATCAATATATCGAAATCAAAGTATTCATAAACTAACAACTCCGCACAATGCAGCACATTTGTCAAAGTAGGCCCTTTCTGTATTCAGATTTGACATTTTATAAGAACTCAGCAACGAAAATTAATGAAGAACCGAATTTTATACTATTTAATAAAAAAGTTTAGAAAAATTTTATCTAACTTTGCGTAGTTTATAGTATAGTAAACTAAGTTATGGCTAACAGTCCATGCTCTAAACTAATAGAAAATAGTAAAAAAATCATATACAATGCTTACACTAAAACTTATAACAGAAGAGACCGAGAAAGTTATTAAAGGTCTTGAGAAAAAGCACTTCAACGGTGCAAAAGAAGCTGTAGAAAAAGCCATAGAGCTTGACAAGACTCGTCGTGAAGCACAGACAAAACTTGATGCTACACTTGCTGAGAGCAAAAAATATGCTGCACAGATTGGTCAACTCATGAAGGCTGGAAAGAAAGATGAGGCAGATGCTGCAAAAGCTGAAGTTGCCAAACTTAAGACTACAGCTGCAGAACTCGAAAACACAAAGGCTGAGGCAGAGGCAGCTTTGACTGCTCACCTTTGCACTATTCCTAATATTCCATACGATGAGGTTCCTGAAGGTTCTTGCGCAGAGGATAATGTTGTCGTCAAGTCTTCACTCCGTGAGTGTAAGCCAGGTGACACAGTAGGCAACTGGACTACAGTACCTGCTAATGGCGAAGCAAAACTCCCACACTGGGAACTCGCTAAGAAGTATAACCTAATAGACTTCGACCTCGGCGTAAAAATTACAGGTGCAGGTTTCCCTGTCTATACTGGCAAAGGTGCACAGCTTCAACGTGCACTCATCAATTTCTTCCTTGCCGAAGCTAACAAAGCAGGATATACAGAAATCATGCCTCCTACAGTAGTAAATGCTGCTTCAGGATACGGCACAGGTCAGCTTCCAGACAAGGAAGGCCAAATGTACCACTGTGAGGTTGACGATCTCTACCTCATTCCAACTGCTGAGGTTCCTGTAACAAATATCTACCGTGATGTAATCCTCGACGAAAAGCAGCTCCCTATCAAGAACTGCGCCTACACTCAGTGTTTCCGTCGCGAAGCAGGATCTTACGGAAAGGACGTACGAGGACTTAACCGTCTCCACGAGTTCTCAAAGATTGAGATTGTACGTATCGACACTCCAGAGCACTCTGCAGAGTCACACAAGGAAATGCTTGCTCATGTTGAAGGATTGCTCCAGAAACTTGAACTTCCTTATCGTATCCTCCGTCTTTGCGGTGGCGACCAGAGCTTCACTTCTGCCATCTGCTACGACTTCGAGGTTTACTCAGAGGCACAGGGACGCTGGCTTGAGGTTTCTTCAGTATCAAACTTCGACACTTACCAGGCAAACCGTCTCAAGTGCCGTTACCGCAATGCAGACAAGAAGGTGCAGCTCTGCCACACACTCAACGGCTCAGCACTCGCCCTTCCACGTATCGTTGCATCAATCTTGGAAAACTTCCAGACAGAAAAGGGAATACGTATGCCAAAGGCACTCATCCCTTACACAGGTTTCGAGTACATCGACTAAGAATAACGACTAATGCGCCCAAATAGCGCATGACAATATTAAGGTAAAAAGATTCGCGATAAACTATCTGTCCATTCAGCAATATAGAATTGCTCTATAAACAAGACTGTATCGCGAATCTTTTTTAAGAATTCTCTTGAAATAAAACATTATTGGTAGTTAATTCTCCCGAAAACTTAAAACAACATCCTAAAATAATTTCGAGTAAAGATGAATAAAATTGTAAAGAAAGAGCAGTTCTCTGAGAAAGTCTTCAAGCTTGTAGTTGAAGCTCCTCTCATTGCCAAGTCTCGTAAGGCTGGCCACTTCGTCATTGTACGCGTTGGAGAAAATGGCGAACGTATGCCACTGACAATCGCAGACTCTGATGTTGAAGCTGGTACTATAACCCTCGTAGTTCAGAAGGTAGGTTACTCTTCAACAAAACTCTGCAATCTCAATGAAGGCGACTATATCACAGACGTTGTTGGACCACTTGGTCAGGCTACACACATCGAGAAGTTCGGAACTGTAGTTTGTGCTGGTGGTGGTGTAGGTGTTGCTCCTATGCTCCCTATCATCAAGGCTTTGAAAGCTGCAGGCAACCGAGTAATCTCCGTACTTGCTGGTCGTACAAAGGAACTTATCATCCTTGAAGATGAAGTTCGCAAGCACTCTGACGAGGTAATCATCATGACCGACGATGGATCATACGGAAAACAAGGTGTTGTCACTGTCGGTATCGAAGAGGTTATCCTTCGTGAGAAAGTGGACAAGTGCTTCGCCATCGGTCCAGCTATCATGATGAAATTCTGCTGTCTCCTTACAAAGAAATATAATGTACCAACAGACGTATCACTCAACACAATCATGGTTGACGGTACTGGTATGTGCGGTGCTTGCCGTATCACAGTAGGTGGTAAGACTAAGTTCGTATGCGTTGACGGTCCTGAGTTCGATGGTCACCAGGTTGACTTCGACGAGATGTTCAAGCGTATGGGAGCTTTCAAGCCTGCTGAGGTTGAAGAGATGAAGAAACTTGAGGAAAGCGTTTGCGGATGCAATGGTACAAAACCTTGCAAGGCTGAGGCACCAAAGGTTGACGCTTCAAATATGACTACTGACACACCTCTCGCAGAACTTACCGACCGTAATGCTGCATGGCGTAAGGAGCTCCAGACTGCCATGAAGCCAAAGGAAAGAGGACTTATCGAGCGTTGTGTCATGGGTGAACTTGACCCAGTATATCGCGCAACAACGCGTACTGAAGAAGTAAACGTAGGACTCACAGTTGAACAGGCTCTCACAGAAGCTAAGCGCTGTCTCGACTGTCCAAAGCCAACATGTATGGAAGGCTGTCCTGTATCTATCAATATTCCTTCTTTCATAAAGAACATCGAGCGCGGACAGTTCCTTGAAGCAGCAAAAGTTCTCAAGTCAACAAGCGCACTCCCTGCAGTCTGTGGTCGTGTATGTCCACAGGAAAAACAGTGCGAAAGCCAGTGTATCCACCTCAAAATGGGTCACAAGGCCGTAGCAATTGGTAACCTTGAGCGTTTCGCAGCAGATTTCGAGCGTAACTCAGGCAAGATGGCTCTTCCTGAGGTAGCAGAAAAGAACGGCATCAAAGTAGCAATCGTAGGTTCAGGACCTGCAGGTCTCTCTTGTGCAGGCGATATGGCTAAGGCTGGTTTCGATGTCACAGTATTCGAGGCACTCCACGAAATCGGTGGTGTACTCAAATATGGTATTCCTGAGTTCCGTCTCCCTAATGCCATCGTAGACGTAGAAATAGAAAACCTACGAAAGATTGGCGTTAAGTTCGTAAAGGACTGCATCGTCGGCAAGACTATCACCATTCAGGACCTTGAAGCAGAAGGTTTCAAGGGAATATTCGTGGCATCAGGTGCAGGTCTTCCTAACTTCATGGGCATCCCAGGCGAGAACTCAGTAGGCATCATGTCTTCAAATGAATACCTTACACGTGTCAACCTCATGGACGCTTCCAACCCAGCTACTGACACTCCTATCATCAAGGCTAAGAGCGTAATGGTAGTCGGAGGTGGTAACACAGCTATGGACTCTTGCCGTACAGCTAAACGCCTTGGCGCAGAGCGAGTATTCATCGCTTATCGTCGTTCAGAAGCAGAAATGCCAGCTCGTCTTGAGGAGGTAAAACACGCTAAGGAAGAAGGCATCGAGTTCCTCACACTCCACAACCCTATCGAATACGTTGCTGACGAGAAGGGAAATGTCACTCAGGTTAAGCTTCAGGTAATGGAACTTGGTGAGCCAGACGCTTCAGGTCGTCGTTCACCAATACCAGTAGAGGGCAAGATTGAGACTATCGACATCGACATGGCCATCGTTGCCGTTGGTGTATCTCCTAACCCTCTCGTTCCAAAGTCTGTTGAAGGACTTGAACTCGGACGTAAGAACACTATCGCTGTAAATGAGAAGATGCAGTCAAGCATCCCAACAATCTTCGCCGGTGGTGACATCGTTCGTGGTGGTGCTACAGTTATCCTTGCTATGGGTGATGGCCGTAAGGCTGCAGCCAGCATGATCGAGATGCTTAACAAATAATATTTCATCAAATTTATATCAAAGCAGGATATTACCATATATTGTGGATATCCTGCTTTTATCTTATTCTTATCATTTTATGAAGAAAAAATTATTAGTAACAATCATTAGCCTTCTTTGCTTTTGCAATATCTCAAAAGCACAATTCTATATTGGAGGCGGAATAGGCATTGGATATTTATCCGATAAATTTGCATTTGACATTGAACCTCACGTTGGATATGAGATAAATGATAAATGGGCCTTAGGCTTGGGTATTGGTGCATTATACGATGACGAATATTCTTCAACATACGTTTCCACCAAATTCTATACTCGTTACAACGTATGGAATAACAATCAATTTTACTTTGACATAAAAGGAATAACAAATATATGGCTTGATGATGAAGTTGAAATTGCAGAGATTGGATTTGCTCCATCATTTAGATTTAAGGCCAGCGAACGTGTCCAATTCGCAGCAAATATCGGTCTTTTAGGTGTTCAATATTATGACTACGAATGGTGTCCGGCATTAGGCGTCAATGCAATAAATACAAGTCTTGAAATCATATATAAGTTCTAAAACTTTTCGAAATAAAAGACACATAATTCCTCACATGTAGTTCCCAATGTTTTATGGGAACTACATTTATTTTAAAGTGAGTTCGACGAATTTATTCAAAAAAAGTAAGTTGATTGTCAATA
Organism: Bacteroidaceae bacterium; assembly: GCA_024695315.1. Classification (GTDB taxonomy): domain Bacteria; phylum Bacteroidota; class Bacteroidia; order Bacteroidales; family Bacteroidaceae; genus Minthosoma. The sequence continues at coordinate 8,547 of JAILIJ010000241.1, read as the reverse complement.
GTGTTGATGATATTGATGGCAGGTTTCTTTGGGAAGTAACAGTAAAGTTTTGCAGGCTTCGATGTCTGGAGTGCTCTACTTGTGCAATGTTCTTCAACTCATCGTTAATCGTCATTTAATTATCATTTAACAAGCATTAAACAAATAATCACCGTTTGAGCGGTGTGCTCAAACACTGCTCAAACGGTGATTAAGCAAACAAGATCTGTTAGCATTTTTAGTTGTAAGCCGTGACGAGGCATTTATTGCTGAATAATTCTTTCATTCGAGCGCAAAAATTTTTGTAAAGTTCTGCAGGAATAGTTCGATTATTCAGGAAGAGTTTTCCGAATCATTCAATGGTACGGTCGTATCACTCAATGATACAGTCATACCATTGAATGGTATAACCGTACCATTGAATGATTTTAAGAATTATTCCGTAATAAGCATGGAATTGCCCTGTAGGAATAAAGAAATAATTCTGCATAAATGTGCGCTAAAGAGACAAAGTTGTAGCGAACATAAATTAAAAGAATAACCACGACTTTGTCTTTTTTTTGCACATTTCGTTTTTGCAAATAAATAATGCTAATTTAATGTGTATTAAACGCCCATTTAACACGCGTTAAATTAGCGTTAAACATTACTATAGTAGGTATCATCCATACGACAGATTTCTCTGCCTCATACGCAAAATGGGTACATTTTTCATCTCCTCCAAAACTAAAGAAGAGTAAAAATACAATAATAAACAGTATTTTGCGTTTATAAATAAAACTATCATACACACAAATGAAAAGGCTTACAATATATTTTTTCTTAGCATCTGTATTCTGCATGATATTCTCGTGCTCCGACGAGGAATCATTCGGCACAAGCACATCATTGAGACTTACTTTCAGTGATGATACCGTATCATTTGACACCATATTGAGCACTATCGGTACAAGCACAAAAAGAGTCCGCGTCTTCAACAACCAAAGTGAAGGCATCCGAATTACTAACGTTAGACTCGGCAGCGGAGGCACAAGCGGTTTCCGTATAAATGTGAATGGGAAAAGTGGGCCAAGTGTAGACAATGTGGAGGTACTTAAAAAAGATAGTATTTTCATGTTCATCGACATTATACCTGAGGAAAATGCTTCCGATAGCCCAACAGAAATAAAAGACTCTGTCATCTTCACGCTCGAAAGCGGCATACAACAACAGATGATTCTCACTGCATACGGCCAAGACGTGACTATACTCAAAGGACAAGTTTACAAAGCTGGAGAAAACGGAATCATAGGCGGAAGCGATAAACCATACCTAATATATGACAGTATAAAAGTGGACTCTGGAGCCACATTAACTATCGAGGCCGGAGCTAAACTATATCTCCATTCGGGTGTATATATATTGGTCGACGGTACACTGAAGATAAACGGTACAGAAGAAAAGCCTGTACTTTTAAGAGGAGACAGAACAGACAACATGTTTCCTTATTTGCCATACGACCGCATCGACGGACAATGGGGTGGCATATATTATTCTTCACAAAGCACAGGGAACATTATAACCTATGCAGATATTCACGGAGGAGACAATGCCCTACTATGTGATGAATCAGGAACGGAGAAATCTAAATTAACAGTCAGCAACAGCGTTATCCATAATTTCAACGGATATTGCCTGCTATCCACAAATAATCAGATCACATTTGAACATTCCCAAATCAGCAATGCCAGAAAAGACTGTCTGAACCTGACGGGGGGCGTATATAATTTCAATCATTGCACAATAGCTCAGTTTAATAGATTTCATAGCGAACGAGGTAAAGCATTTTATGGCTATGACTTCACATATAACGAAAAAGGAGACAGCGTGGCCCGCCCTCTCTATGTCACAATGAGAAATTCTATCGTTACCGGATATAGCGATAAGGACCAAATTACCATTGACCACCCCTACTCTAAGTCGGACATGATACTGTCTTTCGATTACTGTCTACTCAGAACAGACACTACAGGTATGAACAATTATATATCAATGCCAGTAACAAATACCATTTTCGACATTGACGACAACGAAGTGTCAACTGGCGGCAATTTCAAGACCATTGATTTTGACAACTACATATTCGACTTCCATCTTGATAGCCTCTCACAAGCTAACGGAAAAGCTGAAGGCGGCAAAAACATAGGTTGTTATCAATAACCCACAAATTGTCCATAACGATAAAGACTGGAAATTCTGTTTTGTATAGAATTTCCAGTCTTTATTTTCTTTAATCATATAAACTTATAAAGGCTTATTTACAATATAATCATAATAGTCCTTAGGATCCATTCCAGAAGGAATAATATCTGCGAACAAAGCACCAACAATATCAGGACAGCTCTCACATGCCGTCTTTAATTCTGTAAGAAAATCGTCATAATGCTTAAAACGATAAAAAGCAAAAGCCTTGTAGGCCGAGATTATACGCCAACTCTTGCTATCCTTACCGTATTCATAACATGTGTCCAACAATGACATGGCTAAGTCCTCCTTTTCCTGAAAAATAAGACGTAAAGCAATATTAGCACTTGCAATAATCTTATCATTAGAATACTCGATGTAATCCGAATAGCTTGTCATAGCACCATCCACATCATCATTTATCAACATCAAAGTGCCCTTACACATATAGAAATTCGGTTCGCTGGGTTGACACTCTATAGCCTTATTAATAGCATTCATTCCCATCTTGTAATTACCACTTACAATGCACCCCTCCGCTATCTCGCCCAACAAAGAAGCATAAAAGTATTTATCCTTATATTTCAATGAATCGGCATAATAATAGGCTCGTCGTAACTGCTCATCTCCCTCTTCGATACGATTACAAGCCAAAAGACAAATGGCATAAGGCAGGCTTTGTGAACTATCGTCAAACTTTTCCATAACCTCCTGAAACAAAGGCAATGCTTTTTCCATGTCCGACAAAGAGTAATAGTTGTGAGCCTTAATAATCTTAGCGTCCCAGTCATCAGGATTTATTGCCAAAGCAAAATCACAAGAATCGTTAGACTCGTAATACTTTCCCTCCGAGTTCTGTGCAGCAGCCAGTACTGTCCATCCATACTTGATATACGGATCAGTTTCGAGTAATAAGGAATAGACCTTATCCACCATGTCAGCCATTTCCTCATCGCGAACAATATCTGCCAACAAAAGGTCTGAATTTGAGTTTCCAAGTGGTTGAAAAGTGACGATATATTCTTCTATCCATCTCTTCACAAGTTCCTCATCATATCTACCATCATCCACCAATTCTATGAATGACGTAATAACATGAGTGTATGACTCACGCATAAATTCTCCCGTAGGTGAATTACCCAAAGAAATCTCTTCCTTTTCCTGAAGCGCAATCCATTCACGAAACATCTCCTCCGCCTTGTCTACATCCTTGTACAGAGCATAAGTAAGCTGAGCCCTCTGATACAAAACGTCATAGTCATTAGTATCATCAACCAGATTGTCCAAGATTTCCTTAGCCTCAACATATTGACGTTTATATATTAGAATAGCACTTTTCACGGATTGCAGCATCCCACTATCTATATGCAAGTCAAGTCCCCTATTGACAGCCTCCAAGCCCTCATCAGCCTTGCCATCACTAAGATAATAATCTGCTATATCCGCAAAATCATCAGCATCGAGATAACAAGTATTTCCTTGCGCTCTCGATGCCTCATATTTATTTAAGATTTCTTTAAAATCGTCAGATTCAAAACCTTTTTCTTTCAAACTCCTTGCACTTTTTTTATTTATTAACCTTAGCCCAAGTATCCTTGAGACCTACAGTACGGTTGAATACGAGGTGGTCAGGTGTAGAATCCATATCTACATTATAATAACCGATACGCTGGAACTGCAAATAGTCAAGAGGCTTAGCATCTGCCAAACACTCCTCAACGTATGCTTTCTTCACCTCAAGGCTATTAGGGTTGATAAACTTGCGCATATCATCAATGTCGATGCGGTCCTTACCCTGCTCCTTACTGTAGGCAGCCACCTCGTCACGTGGATTCTCAACCATCCACAAACGGTCATAGTTGCGTACTTCAGCCTCAAGACAATTGTCACAACTTACCCAGTGTATTGTCTTACCCTTAATCTTCATGTCAGAGTTTGCCTCACCTGTCTTTGTCTCAGGAATAACCTCTGCATAGATTTCTACGACATTGCCGTCAGCATCCTTCTTGCAGAAATTCTCCTCTGGACAGCGGATGATATATGAATTCTTCAGTCGTACTTCCTTGCCAGGACCAAGACGGAAGAACTTCTTAGGAGCATCCTCCATGAAGTCGTCGCGCTCTATCCAAAGCTCACGAGTAAACTTCACCTTATGTGTTCCGTCCTCAGGGTTCTCAGGATTATTGATAGCGTCATACTCCTCGACAGCACCCTCGGCAATGTTTGTGAGCACGAGCTTTACAGGATCGAGAACTGCACTAACGCGCTTAGCTCGCTTATTGAGGTCGTCACGAACAGCCGATTCAAATAGTGACATCTGATTGAGAGCATCAAACTTAGTATATCCGATCTTATCAATGAAATTGAGGATACTCTCTGGACTATATCCACGACGGCGGAAACCGCTAATAGTTGGCATACGTGGATCGTCCCATCCATTTACCACACCTTCCTTCACAAGGATAAGAAGATTACGCTTTGAAAGGAGGATATGAGTAAGATTAAGCTTGTTGAACTCAATCTGACGAGGACGATTGTCGTCAAGAGGCTTATCGTCGCCACCAACCTGCTTAGCCCAATCCACAAACAAATCATAGAGAGGACGGTGGCTTACGAACTCAAGTGTACAGAGTGAGTGAGTCACACCCTCCCAGTAGTCACACTGGCCGTGAGTATAGTCATACATAGGATATGCGTTCCACTTATTACCAGTGCGCCAATGAGGCATATTGAGAACACGATACATGATAGGATCGCGGAAATGCATATTTGGATTCGCCATGTCAATCTTTGCACGGAGCACCATCTTTCCTGGCTCCATATTGCCTGAGTTCATCTCATTAAACAGACGGAGACTCTCCTCGACAGGACGATTACGGTATGGTGACTCAGTACCAGGCTGAGTAGGTGTACCCTTCTGTGCAGCAATCTGCTCACTTGTCTGCTCGTCAACATAAGCCTTACCCTGCTTGATAAGTTCAACAGCCAAATCCCAAAGCTTCTGGAAATAATCAGAAGCATAAAGGATATTGCCCCACTTAAAGCCGAGCCACTCAATGTCACGCTTGATGGCATTGACATACTCAATGTCCTCCTTCTGAGGATTAGTATCGTCAAGACGCAAGTTACACACACCACCATATTTCTTAGCCAAACCAAAGTCAATGGCAATAGCCTTTGCATGTCCTATATGCAAATAACCATTTGGCTCAGGCGGAAAACGTGTCTGTACCTTTCCCCCATTCTTACCTTCTGCCAAATCATTCTTCAGTATTTCTTCAACGAAGCTGACAGATTCAGACTTCACTTCTTCTGGCTTTTCTATATCCATAATAACTATATCTGTTTTTTCTTATTATTTTACAGCGCAAAGTTACATAAATAATCCGAATTACTAATCCATACACCACAAAAACATTACTTCACACATGCACAATATCCATCACAATAAATATTCGGACCATAAAAGAGACTCGCTACTTGTACAAACGTTGCATAATTGTATATGAAAGAGACAGTCCAAAGAATCGCATCTTCCCCATACCAGAAAAATCTGCCCAAGAAACTGATGGAGTAAGTCTAATTGACTGGTACATCTCACTCGATGTTTTCGAATAAAATGGTCTGTTCGAACCTATCATAATGTCACGTCTGAGATAGCGAACCTTTTTCACCACAAAATCAATATTACAGCCTATACCATAAGTAAAAGCAGACTTATCTATGCCCTTATCTCTTCCATCCACCAAAGCATTCATAGATTTGTATCCAAATGCGCAATATGGAGTCAACTTGACTCTATTACCATCACACGCAACATAGCCCAGTCTTGCCGTCAAGTTACCTGACGAATAATCTGATCCCTTATCCACGAAATCGTCATCCTTATAATATGGCTTTTCAACACTTCCACAGAAATAAGCAGTAAGATCCAATCCCAACATCAAATTATTCTTAAATACATAATCACATCCCATGGAAAAACCATAAATGTAACTATAGTAGTCATTTCCCGACATATATCCGAGGCCAAAATATCCCCCCGTTGCAAATCGTTTAGTTTTCATAAGGAAAGAATACTTTGGATCAACAATGGCGTTTTTCAAGTCTGCTTCCAACTCAGCATGAACACGTTCTATAGCCACAGAATCCCTTCCTTTTTTCGTTTCCATTGAAACATCATTAGACTTTGAAACAATACGTCTATAGTAATAATTTTGGACTTCATCATAAGAATTATTGTTATTCCACAATTCATTAGTAGCGATACGTGAATTCAATTCTGTTAGATCTAAAAAATTCTGATTATATAGTCGGCAAGGTTCACTCTTGTGGCCATAAACAACATAACAGTCTTCCAAATCCATATATGCCTTAAACCTATAATACTTATACTTTATGCCGTCTATCACCTCCTCTCCAGGAACCAATTCCATATCTGTCGCGCAACAGGAGATAGTAGAATCTCGAAGTTCACTTTTCACTTTGAACTCATCGAGCGACAAAGGCTTATCAGCATCCCAATAACGTTTATAGCTTAGCATAGACTGAGCAATAGCCATGTCACATACAGTTGTGATTGCAAGAAAAAATGCAATACCGACATAAAAATTTAGCTTTTTCATCTTTTTCGTGTTTCAGATGGGTTCGAAAATTTAGCATATTTGAAAATATGGATTAGTCGAATCCCAATAATTAACAATTAATTTAATTTATTTATATATTTCGAAAGTTGTTAAAATGCAAGAATATAGACAAATATTGTTGCTATAATCATTCCGCAAGCAATTCTTCACTCTTCATTTTTTTTAGCGAACACGAAAAACACGGAAAGTAAGGCTTAGCCTTTCGAAAATTCCATTTGATTTCTATTTTCCGTGGTCGTAAAAAGAACGGACTTACGAAAACTTTAATGAATTTGTTAAAAGATTATTATTTTTGCCTACAAAGATATATCCATTATTTAAATTAACAAAATGTTACATCGAAATCCTTCGATTTACCTTCGTATTACCTTCGTATTGCCTTCGTATCTTTTCCGTAAGATATAATTTAGCAAAATGTAAGCATAAAATGGGAAATATGCATTTCTTTTGTTAGTATTAATTCTAACTTACAAAACTTCTAGGTAGAATAAATCTCATAAGCTATCCCATTAATGCAAACTTAATACTGAACATTTTATTCAACAAAGCAGAAAAAATTCTTTATTCCTGCTGGCCAATTCTATGCATATTGCAAAATAACTCTTAAAATCATTCAATGGTACGGTGATACCATTCAATGGTATGACTGTACCATTGAGTGATACGACTGTACCATTGAATGATTCGGAATATTTCTCCTGAATAATAGAACTATTCCTGCTGAACTTTACAAAAAAAATTGCGCTCGAATGAAAGAATTATCTAGCATTAAATGTCCCATCACAACTTGCATCAAAGTACCTTTTCGCATTTTTCAATAGTTCTTGTCTGCTCAAACGGTGTTTGAGCACCGCTCAAACACCGTTCAAACACTATTTTTTACGTAAAAAATGAGACACAGCTGCTATCCTTTGCTAGCCTAAAACAGTTTCTTTAATCAAGAGAATTGGATATTATCGATAAACAAAACGGCAATTTGCAGGTTTAAACACTACAAATTGCCGTTTCACTTGTTTCTGTTTTATTTACTCAGAAACAACGACTGTCATGCCGTCACTATGTCCGCCAAACATCTTGGCATAAGTACATTCGGCTGACGTTATACCCATATTGTATACTCCCGTGTGGGTGACATAATATTCGATATCAAGGGTGCTTGTGCCCTCACGGTAACGGTCGAAGAACATCTCGATGTAGGAATCGTGAATAGACTGATAGCAGGAAGCACCGCCTTTGTACATATATCCGCTGGTCTTATCGACTGGCTCAAAACATGCAGGATGTAAGGTCTTGACACATACGAAGTCCATATCGCGATCAGTCTTCAATGTGTGGCGTACACGGACTTTCTGCCCTACCTTTAGGGTCTCGCCTCCAGATAGGTTGCGCCAAATTGTTTTGCCCTTATTATCCTTATCTTCCACCATGATGCGACGAGAGACAGACACCTCTCCAGTGGAGTAAGACTGTAGGCGATGGCTATCTTCTGTGAAGTTGACGCTGACGCATCCCCATGATATGCCTTCACTACTCTTCTTTACGTTCAGCGTGGAAACAGTCTTTGAATAGACATCTGAGTCAACAGGAGTGTTGACATAGCCCATTTCTTCGGCAAATGTCAGATTCTCGTCCTTCTGGGTGTTATCATCTACCGTCGTACCGTCGATGATGAATCCCGCCTTTTCTGCCTTACGGAATG
>JAILIJ010000235.1 GCA_024695315.1 Bacteroidaceae bacterium | reverse complement strand
CTCACCTCTTCGTGCTTCCTTCTCATTCATGATTAGGACGCCTGATGAACCTTTACAGATTGGCACCTCAATGTTCAAAAGTGCCTTACCCATCATAGGACCACCTCCGATAACCTTGCCTGTATCCTCAGGAAGACCACCGCAAGCATCGATGAGCTGGCTCATTGGTGTTCCCATACGAGTGAGGAAATTGCTTGGGTGTGCAAGACTCTTACCTGTAACTGTTACTACACGCTCAAAGAGTGGCTTATTCTTCATAACAGCTTCGTAGACTGCGTATGCTGTTCCTACATTCTGTACGATAGCACCTACGTTTACAGGAATTGCTGGTGGAGCTGGAACTTGGCGACGTACAACGGCGTCGATAAGCTGCTTCTCACCACCCTGTGGATATTTTGTCTTGAGTGGTACAATTTCTATATTAGGATAATTTGCAGCTGCCTTTTCAGTAAGAAGCTTTATGGCATCTGGCTTGTTCTCTTCAATACCAATGAAGCCCTTATTTACCTTGCCTCCCTTCATAAGAAGGTCAACACCTACGAGAATCTGATCAGCCTTCTCAAGCATGAGACGATGGTCAGCAGTCAAGTAAGGCTCACACTCTACAGCATTGATGATTACCCATTCTGGCTTAGCACCAGGAGGAGGGCAAAGCTTAACATGAGTTGGGAAACAGGCTCCACCCATTCCGACAACTCCAGCTGCCTTAATCTTATTAACTATATCTTCTGGAGTGAGTTCTGGTTTATCCTTGAGAGTAACGAGTGTCTCGCTACGATCGATAGACTCTTCCCACTCATCGCCTTCTACCTTTATATATACGGCTGGCTTTGCATAGCCACTGGCGTCAATAACAGTATCTACTTTGAGTACAGTTCCACTTACACCTGAGAAGATTGGTGCAGAAACAAAACCACCAGCCTCAGCAATCATAGTACCGACTTTTACCTTATCGCCCTTCTGGACAATAGGCTTTGCAGGCGCACCAATATGCTGTCCCATTGGGTAGACGGCCACCTGTGGAAGCTCAGCTACCTTTATAGGCTCTGCGGATGATAATTTGTTTTCTTCTGGATGTACTCCACCTATTCTAAATGTTTTCATTATAAATAAGTTTTTTAGTTTGTTTCTAAGTCGCACTCATTTTAAAATGGCGAAGCCGAAAAACGAGTTCTACGACCTTAAGAACTTATTTTAATCCAAGCAGAATCATCTGGCTTGGTGGAAGTGGTGCGTCTGTACGCTTTGCTTCAAATTCACTTTCTTTTGCCGCAGGAGCAGGATTACTAATATCCTTAGGGCCTGCAAGGAGTATCTGCTGTGATGGGAGAAGCGATGCGTCGAACTTAATGTCAATAGGTGCCCATTCCTTAGCTGGCTTTGCAGGAGCAGCATTTGCAACATTAGCAGTACTTGAAGCGCCTGCAGGCTTTGGAACTGCGGCCTTCTTCTCCACATTCTTACGTTCAATTCCCTTTACGCTGAGAGATACGATAGTTCCACGTGGACAAGCATCAAAACATTGACCACAAAGGGTACACGCCTCAGGGTTTATGTATGCAAGATTACCTTCTACATGTACAGCGTCGCTACCACAAGCATTCTCACATTTCTTACATGCAATACAAGAAACAGCACATGCCTTCATGGCCTGAGCGCCCTTGTCCTTGTTCATACATTCAACTACAAATGCATCCTTGTTGTCGCCATTGACAGCACGGATCTCAATAATTGAACGTGGACAAGCCTTAGCACAAGCTCCACAAGCAGTACATTTGGTAGCATCAACCTCAGGAATTCCTGTAGTAGGATTCATTGTGATGGCTCCAAACTGACAAGCAGCCACACAGTCTCCACAACCAAGACAACCGTAAGCACACGCAGTCTCGCCCATACATGTAGTATTGGCGATACGACAACTTTTCACTCCGTCATAAATAACAGATTTAGGACGGTTCTCACATGTACCGTTACAACGAACAACAGCCAACTTTGGTGTTGCTGCTCCAACTTCCATCCCAAGAATACCAGCTATAGCCTCCATTGTAGGCTGTCCACCAACAGGACAATTCAAGCCCTCAAGAGAACCGGCGTCTGCGGCTTTCACACATGCAGCGGCCATACCACCACAACCAGGGAAACCACATCCACCACAGTTTGCACCAGGCAAAACCTCAGCAACCTGTCCGATACGTGGGTCTTCTTCAACTGCAAACTTTTTGGACATGACATACAAAGCACCCGCCAACACGAGGCCCAAAACGCCCAAAACGATTACAGCAATTAGAATTACGTTCATAAGCTTTTTATTTAATTTTTATAATGTTTTACACAATTATTATTGTCTCGTAATCTACTATTTGCTATACCAACATGTTCTGTGTTTTCAGATCATTTCACGGCAAAAATCTTATATTCATCATTCTAACCTGGATTATACTTTTTCAATCCACATCACAAACGTCTTTTCCATCTTTTCGCGCAAGGCATACATCAAGGCAAAATAAGCTCCAAGAACCACAACTATAAATAGGATAGACAATCCGTCATTAAGATTCAACAAAAGCTTAGCTACCAACAGAGTTAAGATAATTAGCAACACTGGCATACCAAATGCTAACCTCACAGCTTTCTTACCCATAGAAAGAGAGCCACATACGTTTACAGTATCACCAACAGACCACCTTTCAGGCATTTTATCATACACATCTATATACTGATCCTTACTCTCAGAAGAAGTACACAAAGACTTGGCTTTGCATGAACCGCATGCTGATGCCTGTACAATATGAACCCTAATACGACTGTCGTTAATACTTTCTATAACTCCCCTATGCTCAATATTACCTTTCATTACGTACTCGTTTTGCAATGTCCATGTTGCAAATGACATGCAAATGTATAACAAATAAATGTAATGGTTGTAATCTGTAGACAAAAAAATGATATTTGAAATAAAAGTTTTGATTTTACAACTCTTTTTTGTAAAAAAAGACGTACCTTTGCACAGTCGTTACGGGTTAGCGACATTTCAAATCATTATTAACAACTAATAATTACTATTTTTTAATGGCAACTAAAATTAGATTGCAGCGTCACGGTCGTAAGAACTACGCTTTCTACTCTATCGTGATCGCAAACGCAGATGCACCACGTGATGGTCGCTTTACTGAGAAGATTGGTACATACAATCCAAACACTAATCCTGCTACAGTTGATTTGAACTTTGAACGTGCTCTCTACTGGGTTATGGTAGGTGCACAGCCAACAGACACAGTTCGTAACATTCTCTCTGACGAGGGTGTATACCTTAAGAAGCACCTCCTCGGTGGTGTAAAGAAGGGTGCATTCGACGAGGCTAAGGCTGAGGAGAAGTTCAACGCTTGGAAGTCAGAAAAGGCTGCTAAGGCTACTGCTTTCGAAAACAAGAAGGCTGCTGACAAGAAGGCTGACGCTGCTGCTCGTCTTGAGGCTGAGAAGAAGACTAACGAAGCTGTTGCTGCTAAGGTTGCAGAGAAAAAGGCTGCTGCAGCTGCTGCTAAGGCTGAGGCTGAGGCTGCTGCAAACGCTGAAGCTGCTGCAGAAACAACTGAGGAGGCTCCAGCAGAAGCTTAATCAGAAAATTGTAGAATGTAACATTGAGGTCCATTCCTCACTCTTACAAGATACACAAAACAAGGGAAGGTTCCGTGGAGAAGCCTTCCCTTTTTCTATTCCCTCACCTGTTTCTCCATACAATTCAAATATAGAAAATCACAAATAATAATATTCTTCCCATCAGACGGAAATCATAAAAAAAATGAGCACTTCATTTGCAATACAAAGAAGTGCCCATATTTACGCCCTATTCACATATATAATCAGATTAAATCTGCATACTAGGATACGATATCATTATTTGCTTAAGCAAATTCTTACTCGGCCGAGAACTGCTTTATGCGCTGTTCCTCCTCAAGTTTACATATAAGCAAGGTGTTATCTTTTTCAGCTACAATATAGTTTTCAAGACCTTGAATAATAACCTTACGCTCTTCTGTTGTATGAACAACACAATTCTTTGACTCATAAAAATGGATATTCTGTCCTATAGCATTATTGCCATCTGCATCTGTTGGTGCGATAGTATGAAGCGACCCCCATGTTCCGACATCACTCCAACCAAAGTCAGCAGGGAATACGAATATCTCGTCAGCCTTCTCCATAACAGCATAGTCAATAGATATATTCTCACACTTAGGGAATTCCTCATTAATTGTTTCTTGCTCTTTTGCTGTTCCATATACAGGAACCATATTTTCAAATATAGCAGCAAGCTCTGGCTGATATACTCGCATAGCATTCACAATAGTCTTTACACTCCAAATAAAAATACCGGAATTCCAGAAAAATTCACTCTTTCTCACATACTCTGTAGCAGTAGCGAGATCAGGCTTTTCACGGAAAGAATCAACTCGGAATATTTCCTTATTTACAAGTGAAGGCTCCTGAAGGTCAGCCTGAATATATCCATATCCTGTCTCTGGACGCGTTGGATGCATACCAAGTGTAACAATAGCATCAGTCTCTGCTGTAAATTTTAACGCAGAATTGATGACACGCTGAAACTCTACCACATCCGTAACCAAATGGTCGCTTGGTGTTATGACAAGATTTGCATTAGGATTCTTAGTTTTGATTCTCCAACTAACATAAGCTATGCAAGGAGCCGTATTACGACGACAAGGCTCTAAAAGGATATTTTCAACAGGAATATCTGGTAACTGTTGCTTAACCAAGTCTGCATACTTAGCACTAGTTACAACCCATACATTTTCAGGGGAAACAACTCCCTTAAATCTATCGTATGTCATTTGGATGAATGTACGTCCGGTACCAAAAACATCAATAAACTGTTTTGGACACTCTGGAGTACTCATTGGCCAAAAGCGGCTTCCCACGCCACCAGCCATAATAACAAGATTATTATCTGCTTTACTCATAAAACCTAATCGTAAACTTTAATACGCTTTTTAACAATGCAAATATAAAGACTTTTTTATTATTATATTATACAGAATCTAAAAAATCGTTAATATTTATAACGAAAGCAATTATAAATTCTTATTTTTGCATTGATAAACCGAAAATGTATGAAACTTATTGCCGATAGCGGATCCACAAAAACTGCATGGTGTCTTTTCGATGCCAACAACCATAAAGTAATAATCACTCAAGGAATCAATCCATATCAACAATCTGAGCAACAGATTGCTGACATTCTTCATCAAGAACTGCAACATGCACTTCCTGAAAACAGCATCATTGAGGAAGTCTTTTTCTATGGAGCTGGTTGCACACCTGAGAAAAGCCCAATCGTTCAAGCGGCCATTCGCAGCCTAATACACGAAGCACGAATCTACATAGGGAGTGATATGCTTGGTGCTGCTCGTTCTCTTTGTAAGCACGAAACTGGAATTGTAGGGATTCTTGGTACCGGAGCAAATTCTTGTTTTTATGATGGAGAAAACATTATAAAAAATGTTTCGCCTCTTGGTTTCATTCTTGGTGACGAAGGAAGCGGAGGATATATAGGAAAACGCTTAGTTGGCGATTGTTTGAAAGATCAACTGACCGATAATGTAAAAAAAATGTTTCTGGAAGAGACACACGAAACGGCTGCCACAATAATACAAAAAGTCTATCGTGAGCCTATGCCAAATAGGTTTCTTGCAAGCCTATCTCCTTTTTGTGCTAGACATCGCGAGGAGCCAAGTATTCACGCTTTGCTTATAGACTGTTTCCAACAGTTCTTCATAAGAAATATATATGCTTATAACGATTTGAACCCTACCCTACGTACTATCAATTTCGTTGGTAGCATAGCCAAAATCTACGAGCAAGAGCTTACTGAAGCCGCAGAATCGCTCGGATATAATATTGGAACAATAGTTCAAACTCCGTTGGAAGGTTTATACGAATATCACAAATAAAAAGTTTGTATATCGTAAGCACACCAAGCAGCATACAAAAAAATAAGTAAAAGAAACGTAGATAAAACGTAAAAATAAACTCCATTTTTGTCTACTTATCGTAAAAAACAAAAAAAGTAGGTTCAAGAGAACATACTTTTCTACCCCATTTCCTTCGACAACGGTTCGTATTACCTTCGTAATTCCTTCGTATCAATTACTTATTTCTTCTTGTGATGGAAATCAAATTTTCAATATAAAAAACATCTCTCCATCTCTTGAGGAAATCAGACGTCACGCTTTGTCGTCAGATGAATAAGCAAATATAATATATTTTGCAGCAATTTGCAAATTCTCGACATCATTCAACTAAAGATTTAAGAAAGTTTAACTCTTAAAGTGTCAGCGCATGATAAGATAGTATAAACATTCTGCCTTATATTCATTTTACTACTTTTTTCTACACCTATTCAAAATAGGGATATCATATAAAAGGGGATGTATCGTCAGCCTAATAAAGACACCTGAAACATCCCCTTTAAATATTATTCTATTATAATCTTTTTATTTCTTTGAAGCCGTCTTCTTAACCGGAGTTTTCTTTCCGGCAGCACCAAGTGCAGACTTTGGTTTAGCCGATGATTTTGAAGTTGTGGACTTCTTTGTCGCAGTCTTCTTTTCCGGTGTTGTATCAGCAACAGATACAGCTGCTGGCTTTGGCTCTTCAACAGGATTATACTTTGCAAGGAGTTTCTGTAACTTTTCAATCTCCTTATCTTTTGCAGCAAGTTCGTCATCCTGATTTTGTATAGTAGTAATAAGAGAATTCACCTCTTCATTTTCTGCGCCACCATACAAATTATTAACACGTGTAACGAAGTCTCCAAGCACATTCATATAGTTTGTGAATGCATCATAAGGCCCATCATATATACCACGATCAAAATTACCATATCCAGCCTTCGTACACATGAATCTCAAATTATTTGAAGCCTGGAGATAGTCCCAATCCTGCTTAATTCTACGGTCGGCGCATATCATAACTCGCTCTGCCACAGAATAGAGTTTATTAAAGGCCTCACGCTGAAGTGGATTACCTAACCAACATGACGTATCCCGTTCCTCATCAACCCATGAGATATT
>JAILIJ010000081.1 GCA_024695315.1 Bacteroidaceae bacterium | reverse complement strand
CGGGGTTCCACCTCTTCCCATCCCGAACAGAGAAGTTAAGCCCGAGCGCGCCGATGGTACTGCACCGCAATGTGGGAGAGTAGGTCGCCGCCTTCTTGAGAAGCCTCCGAAGAGTAATCTTCGGGGGCTTTCTTTTTGTGTGCCTTAATTTCTGGAGGGGGCTAGGGCTTCTAGGTGAAACTAGGATTTCTAGAGGTCTAGAGAAATTAGATTTCTTAGTTTTTTCTGGAAATAAAATATATTACGTATTTTTTTATTAACTTTGCATATATTATAATAAAGAAAAATATTGATATTATGTATGCAAATACATTACCTTATAAATCAAAACTAAAATTAAGAGATACTTCATTTGTGGATTTGATGAAGCGTCGTATTTTCAATATACTTATCATAGCAAATCCTTATGATGCTTTTATGCTTGAGGATGATGGACGAGTAGATGAAAAAATATTTGATGAGTATGCTAAGTTGGGCCTAAGATATCCGCCACGCTTTTTTCAGGCTTCTTCTACGGATATGGTATATGATTTAATTGCTCATAATACATTTGACCTGATTATATGTATGCCAGGTGCAGAGAATAATGATGTCTTTGCTATTGCACGTGAACTTAAAGATAAATATTCAAATATCCCAATTGTCATCCTAACTCCTTTTTCTCACGGTATAACAAGGAGAATGGAACATGAAGACTTGGAGGCTTTTGAATATGTTTTTTGTTGGCTTGGTAATACAGAGCTTCTTCTTAGTATTATTAAGTTGATAGAAGATAAAATGAATTTGGAACACGATATTGCTGCAGGTGTACAAATGATTCTCTTGGTTGAGGATGGCATTCGTTTCTATTCATCTATGCTTCCTATACTTTACAATTTTGTGCTCCAACAAAGCCTCTCTTTTGCTACAGAAGCCCTTAATTCACAATTAGAGATGCTTCGTATGCGAGGACGTCCAAAAATCGTTCTGGCGCGAAATTATGAAGAGGCATGGGCACTTTACTCGAAATATAGTGATAACATTCTTGGAGTTATTAGCGATTGCCGTTTTCCTTTGACGAATAGTAAGGATAAGAGTAAGTTAAACTTAATTCCTAATGTTGATGATAAGGACGAATTAGCTGGCTATAAATTTTTGACTGCAATTCGTGGTGTTGACGAATATGTCCCTCTTGTTTTGGATTCAAGTGAGGTTGATAAGAAACAATATGCGGATTATTGTAGGGCATCATTTATAGATAAGAATTCAAAAAAACTCAATCAAGACTTAAAAGATGTCTTGACTAGATACTTTGGTTTTGGAGATTTTATATTCCGAGACCCTGATACTCTTGAAGAAGTTATACGTGTTCGTAATCTAAAGGAACTTCAAGATAATATTTTCAAGATTCCTGCTGACTCCTTACGCTACCATTTGATGAGGAATAATGTCAGTCGATGGTTATCTTCACGTGCACTATTCCCTATTTCTGAATTTCTAAAGAAGATAACATGGAAAGTCGAGAATGAGGTTGATATGCACCGTCAATACATATATGATGCGATTGTTAGCTATCGTAAGATGAAGAATCAAGGAGTGGTAGCAGTTTTCCATAGAGATAGATTTGATAGTTTTAGTCAGTTTGCTCGAATAGGAGACGGGTCATTAGGAGGAAAAGGACGCGGATTGGCATTTTTGGATAATATTATCAAAAGGCGTGTTGATTTGAATGAATACGACAATGCCATTGTGTCGATTCCGAAAACTGTAGTTCTATGTACCGATATTTTTGATCAGTTCATGGAGAGTAATTCCTTGTATGAAGTCGCTCTTACAGATATTTCTGATGATGAACTATTACAGTATTTCCTTCATGCCAGATTACCAGAGTCATTAGCTGATGACCTGATGACATTTATGGACGTCGTTCATGGTCCATTAGCTATACGTTCATCTTCCCTACTAGAGGATAGTCATTATCAGCCATTTGCAGGTATTTATTCTACTTATATGATACCTTATGTGGAAGATAAATATAAGCGTCTATCTATGCTTTCAAATGCTATTAAGAGTGTATATGCAAGTGTTTTCTATAGAGCGTCAAAAGATTATATGGCTGCAACCTCAAATGTTATTGACCAAGAAAAAATGGCTGTAATACTACAGGAGGTAGTAGGGCAGCAATATGATAGTCGTTTTTATCCTACAATATCCGGTGTTGGCCGTTCTATAAACTACTATCCTATAGGTGATGAAACTGCAGAGGAGGGAACTGTACAATTAGCGCTTGGTTTAGGAAAGTATATAGTTGATGGCGGATTAAGTCTACGTGTGTGCCCTTATCATCCAGATAAAGTGCTTCAGATGAGTGAGCAGGAGATGGCTTTACGTGAGACGCAAACCAAGTTCTACGCTTTGGATATGAACAACATGGTTGATGATATGAAGGTGGCGGACGATTTCAACTTACTTCGTGTGACGGTTAGGGATGCAGATGAACAAAACGATAGTTCTTTGAAGTGGATTGTTTCAACTTTTGATCCTTATGATCAGCGTATTTATGATGGTTTTTATGAAGGAAAGAATCGCAAAATCATATCTTTTGCTGGAGTATTACAACATGGAGTTTTCCCTCTGCCAGAATTGCTTCAAAAAGTACTGAAGTATGGAGAAGAGGAGATGGGAAGGCCAGTAGAAATAGAATTTGCTGTTAATTTGCATGAAGATAAAACGGGTGAGTTCTATTTGCTTCAGATACGTCCAATGGTTGATAATAAGATGCAGCTTGATGAAGATATAACTGCCATACCTGATTCTGAATGTATAATTCGAAGTCACAATGCCATCGGCCAAGGTATAATAAATGATGTAAGTGATATTGTTTATGTTAAAACCGAGGGCTATTCTCCTTCAAACAATACTGTTATTGCAGATGAAATAGAAACCATAAATCGTGATTATTTGAACCGTAACGAAGGCTATGTGTTGGTTGGACCAGGCCGTTGGGGATCAAGCGATCCATGGCTTGGAGTTCCTGTAAAATGGCCACATATTTCTGGGGCCAAGGTAATTGTTGAAGCAGGCCTAACGGATTATCAAGTCGATCCAAGTCAGGGCACACATTTCTTTCAGAATTTGACCAGTTTCGGAGTAGGCTATTTTACCGTTAATGATTTTATTGATGACGGCATATATGACAGAAAAATGCTTGACAGTATGCCTGCAATATTTGAGACCGAACATGTGAGGTGTGTACATTTCGATAAGCCTCTGAGCATAAAAATAGATGGTGTGAAGCGTGAAGGAGTCATTATTTTGGATAAAGAGTAAGAAAATTAGCTGGTAAAGAGCAAAATCTGTATATTTGCACACCAATAAAAAAAGATTATGTCAGAAGTAACGATAAGAGAAGTTTCCTCAAAGAAGGACTTGGATGCGTTTATTTGTTTTAATTATGATTTATATAAGGGAAATGCTTATGCAGTACCAGACTTATACTTTGATTTGGTTGACACGTTTAACCCAAAGAAAAATGCAAGTCTTGAGTTCTGCGAAATGCAGCTTTTCCTAGCTTATAAGGATAACAAAGTGGTAGGTCGTGTTGGCGCATTCATAAATAAGCGAGCAAATGAGACATGGAATGTTAAGAATGTACGTTTTGGGTGGATTGATTTCGTAGATGATTTGGACGTAAGTAAGGCTCTGCTTGATTCTGTTGCAGAGTGGGGTAGAAAGCGTGGCATGACAGCCATTCAGGGACCGCTAGGTATGACAGATATGGATCCTGAGGGTATGCTTATAGAAGGATTTGATCAACTCGGCACCATGGCTACAATATATAACTATCCTTACTATCCGGTTCATATGGAGAAGTATGGAATGGAGAAAGACGCAGACTGGATTGAAATGAAGATGCCCGTACCGGACAAAGTACCAGAGAAATATGCTCGTGTTAGTGAGATAACTCTCAAGCGACACAATCTTCGCATCAAGAAACTTGAAGGCAAGAAGGATATCTTCGAACGCCGTTATGGTCAGAAGATTTTCGATCTCATAAATGAAGCATACGCTCCTCTTTTTGGATATTCGAAGATGACTCAGCGCCAGATTGATGGATATGTGAATACGTATATGCCGTTGGTAGATTTACGAATGGTAACCCTTGTTGAGGATTGTGAAACCAACGAGGTGGTAGCTGTAGGAATATCCATGCCATCAATTGTGCGAGCTCTTCAGAAGGCTAATGGTCATCTGTTCCCATTCGGATGGTTTCATCTGTTGAAATCTTTGAAATGGAAGCATGAGGAAGGTGTAGAATTACTCCTTGTAGCTGTTAAGCCAGAGTACCAGAATAAAGGGGTTAATGCTTTGCTTTTTGCTGACCTTATTCCTATTTATCAGAAGATGGGATTCAAGTGGGCAGAGACAAATCCTCAACTTGAACTCAATGTTAAGGGACAAGCACAGTGGCAATATCTTGATCATACGGTTCCAAAGAGACGACGTTGTTTTAGAAAAGATTTGTATTAGCAAAGAAACATAAGAAATACGAGTTTGACAATAATGAGTAAGTAGTCATCCCTTAAAAAGTACACCCCATCGAGATGCTATTTTTGTGATAGTATCTCGATGAAATATACTTTTTAGGGGACGACTATTTAGAGCCATGATACTTGCCAACTTTAATCATCTGTGTGGGGCATATACCATTTTTTAGGAAATCCCTTTGGACGGAAAAAGCAAATGGTTAGTTTACTTTTTCCTGTCTTTTTATCGTTATGGCATCCGTAGTGAAATCGACAACAGCCAGACGGTGGGTGACGAAAATTATTGTTGTGTCAGCATAGTGAGCCTTGATATTTTCAAGTACTTCGCGCTCTGTGTCAATGTCTAGGGCCGAGGTTGCTTCGTCGAGAAGTAATACTCTGCAAGGCCTTATAATTGCACGTGCAATGGCAATTCTTTGTGCTTGACCTTCAGAAAGTCCTCCTCCTCCTTCGCCGCATAGAGTGTCTAGTCCGTTAGGAAGGTCGAATACGAAATCGGCAAGAGCTATTTTCAGAGCCGAGTTCATCTCTTCCGTTGTAGCAGAAGGATTGCTGAGTCTAAGGTTGTCCCTTATAGTGCCAGAAAAAAGCGAATTTCCTTGAGGAACGTATGAGAAATTGCAACGTAGGTTAGGTTCTGCTATTTCGCTTTTGTGTGCAGATATTGCTTTTACTGTTCCGCTTGAAGGATTTATGAGTGACAGCATCAGACGGATGAGTGTCGTCTTGCCAGCCCCTGTGGCACCGAGGATAGCTGTAAAAGAACCTGGCTTAAATTCATGAGAGAAATTCTCAAGAACCATTCGTCCGTTGTCTGTATACTTGTAGCAAACGTTGTCAAACTTAATACCCATCGGCTCGTCGAAAAACTTAGGTTCGCCTATATCTTCAAGTTCGAGTTCTTCTAATTCTATGAGACGTTCAGAAGATGTGAGGCTGTTGACGAAAGTAGGTACAAGGTGAGCTATTTGTACCATTTTTGACTGTATGCTATATATAAGCTGTCTAAAAGCCATGAGAACTCCGACGGTAATAATTCCCTCTTTGAGTTCATATAGGCCATAGGCAAAAGCCGTGATGAAAGCACCAGAAAATCCAATATTTATGATAATAGAAGATATGATAGAGAAGCGGGCACGGCTCTTTGTTTGTGAGCGTAGAAGCCTTTGGCGCTTTTCAAGATTTTCCACCATGTGTTGTCCTTGTCCAAACACCTTTATTACCATTTTGTGCTGAATGCTTTCCTGTATAATGGCTTGAATAGAACTATTGCTATCTTTGATTTTTCTGACAATTCTTCTCATTTTGAATAGATATATTCGGCTGAGAAGTAAGAAAATAGGACATACGCAGATTAGAATCAGCGCAAGTGTTCTGTCCAGAGTATAAAGATAGGCATAGTAGGCTATGAACTGTACCACAATAATAACCGTGTTTGGCAATACTTCGGTCATAAGCCTTACTATATCGTTTACGTCTCCAAATAGGCGGTTCAGCACATCTCCGCTGTGGAATCTTCCTATTCCGCTCCATCTACTATTCAAAAGGCGAGAATAGAACTTTTGTTGCATTATGTTTTGCACTTTTACGCCAAGCACAGCAGAAACCCATTTGTAGCAAATGTTTAGGAATAAGTCTGCGGCGTAAATGCCAGCGAAGAAACATAGTAGGAGAACCAGTGACCCCTGAATAGTTCCTGTGGCAGTGTCGAGCAATCTACGTTGCAAGTCGATGAACACCAGTCCTATGCCCACTTGCAACAATCCAATAATTATGTTGATAAGTGCGCGAGAACGACAAGTCTTGTGATGGCTCCATAGCCATTTCACAATAAACTTTACAGAATATTTAGTCTTGTTAATCTTCAATTTGAGAGTATTTTATTTTGTCATTTCAGTACATACCGAAAGGCACGACTGTTTGAACCTGATTTGTATTTATTTTAAGCTCTATACTTTAAGAATATTATTCCTAGTTTTTTTACCCTCTCTTGTCAGCCCCCCACATCATTTTTTTGCGTAGCGTTGAGAAGAAACTTTGTTCAGGACGAACCACTACATTCACCATGTAAGGTGCTTTGCGAATACGTAGGTGTATGTTTTCTGGATAGCTTGCACTTCGACCGTCAAGAGAGATTAGGAACCTCTTGCTTCGGCTTTCTACCCGTAGTGTTATTTCCGAATTGTCAGTAAGCACAATAGGTCTCATGTTGAGACTATGTGGAGCGACGGGAGTTAGAGAAATGGTGTTCGATTGTGGTACTATAATTGGACCACCAACGCTGAGAGAGTAGGCTGTAGAACCTGTAGGAGTACCTATGATAAGTCCGTCCGCCTGGTATGTTGTTAGATATTCATCATTTATACTTGTATGAATACTTATCATAGATGAAATGTCGTGCTTAGATATCGCCACTTCGTTCAGAGCAAACGGATAGTCGGCTAAGTCCATTTCGTCGCATGAGAGATGCAAGACGCTTCTTTTCTCTATTGTGAAATTTCCCTTGTAGAGATCTTCAATAGCAGCCTCTATCTGTTCGGGTGCAAATGAAGCCAAAAAACCTAATCTGCCAGTGTTGATACCAACGATAGGAATCTCCTTGTTGCCCACTCTGCTTGCCACATCAAGGAATGTTCCATCGCCACCCATGCAGATGGCGAAGTCTGCTGTAAAGTTGTCGTCTTTAATAACTTCACACTTAGGTATGTTAATTTTCAGATTGTCTCTTAGGAAAAGGAAGAACTGTTCCGGAATGACGATGTCAGCGTTTCGTTCTGAGGCAATAGCAAAAAACTTTTGAACTGCTGCACTCTTTCTTTCCTGGTAGACATTACCGAAAAGCGCAAATTTAAGTTTCTTATTCATACAAATGTACCTAATTCTATGTTTCTATTATAGAAAAACTGTGATTGATAGAATAATTTCAATAAATATTATTACTTTTGCACATGATTTTCAGTGCAAATATAAAGAAAAAACACTGTAATATCTATTGATAAAGGAAAAAATTCAATCTAAACATTTATATCTTATATTTTTATGAAAGAGCTTAGTGTACTCGAACTCGCCGAAAAGGGTGGGTGGATTATGGTCGTATTGGCAGTTCTATCAATTTTTGCCGTATACATCTTTACAGAACGTTTTATTGTTATCCGCAATGCAGGTAAGGGTGACAAGCTGTTCATGGACCGTATCCGTGACTATGTTAAGAATGGAGATGTTACATCTGCCATTAATTTCTGTCGTAATACTAATACTGCATACGCTCGTATCATCGAGAGAGGTATAACACGTATGGGACGTCCTGTAGCAGAAGTACAATCTGCTATTGAGAACTCTGGTAACCTCGAGGTTGCGGAGATGGAGCGTCGTCTTCCTGTTCTTGCAACTATTGCCGGAGGTGCTCCAATGATAGGATTCCTCGGAACAGTTATAGGTATGGTTGAGGCATTCTGGGAAATGTCTAATGCTGGTGGAAATATTGATATCAGTCTGCTTTCAAGTGGTATTTACGAGGCTATGGTTACAACAGTAGGAGGCCTTGTCGTAGGTATCATCGCACTTTTCGGCTACAACTACCTCGTTGCTAAAGTTGACGGTGTGGTAAATGAGATGGAAGCTAAGTCAATGGCATTCATGGACCTTTTGAACGAGAAATAATATGTTAAAGAGAAGAACTAGAATATCGCCAACCTTTAGCATGTCTTCTATGACGGACATCATTTTCCTCTTGCTCATATTCTTTATGATCACGAGTACTATGGTTGCCCCTAATGCTATCAAGGTTTTGCTTCCTCAGGGAAAGAAGCAGACTACGGCAAAGGCTGTTTCTCGTGTCATTATTGACAAGGACCTTAATATTTATGCGGCAAACGGCAATGAGGACGAGCGACAGGTCACTCTCGAAGAGCTTCCAACTGTGCTTAGTGAAGCTGTAAACGATACTACCGACCTATTCGTTTCGCTCTATGCTGACGAGATGGTGCCTTACAAAAATATCGTAGAAGTGTTGAGTTTGGCTAATGAACACCACTTCAAGATGGTGTTAGCTACAAGACCACCTGAACATGAATAATAGTACAAAAAATCAAAAAATAATATCTGCATCAGTATCAATTATTCTTCATTGCTTACTGTTCCTACTCCTATTCTTCCTGACTCTCAAGTCTGCGGAAAAGGAAGATATTGAGGACGGAATACCAGTTATGCTTGGAGAAGTTGAGGATGCTGGAGGTGCCGACATTGGAGGCATGCCAGTTCCGGATGCTCCTGCAGAAGTACCTCAGGCCGCTCCCGTACCAGAAGTAGCTGATGAACCACTCATCACTCAGGAAGCAGAGCCTACTATTGCTGTCGACGAGGCCAAGGTTAAGGCCGAGGAGGAAGCTAAGCGCAAAGCTGCTGAAGCTGCTGCTGCGGCCGAAGCAAAGCGTAAGGCTGAAGAAGAGGCTGCAAGAAAGAAAGCGGAGGCTGAAGCTGCTGCTAAGGCTGCTGTCAACAATAAGGTAGCAGGTGCTTTCGGAAGTTCCAAAAATAAGGGGAATAGCGGAAATACAAGCGGTGAAGGGGCACAAGGCTCAAAGACTGGTAATGCAAACTTCGGAGCTACATCTGGAGTCGGCGGAACTGGTACATCTTATGCCGTAGGTTCTCGTACGCATAAGCATTTGGCTAAACCTTCATATACTGATGCTTCAAGTGAGGGTACAGTAGTTGTTTCTATTGTTGTCGATGCAGTTGGAAAGGTGTCAAGTGCCTCAATAAAGAGCAGTACCACCACTTCTGCCGCACTTCGTAACGCGGCTCTCTCTGCGGCACGCCAGTCTACATTTACAGCTGGCCAACAGTTGGAGAGCGGAACAATTACGTATAAGTTCAAGTTGAAATAACAGCTTTGGCAACCTTTATATATAAGGGAGCAAAGCATAAATACAAGTAATCTTATGATCTATGCCTTTCTTGCCACAGGCTTCGAGGAAGTTGAGGCCCTTGCTGTGGTAGATGTCTGCCGAAGAGCAGGACTTGACGTCAATATGGTAAGCATTATGGATGAGCTTACTGTTACTGGCGCACACGGAATTAAGGTCGTTGCCGACTCTATGTTTGCCGATAATGACTATTCGGAAGCCGATTTGCTTTTCCTACCAGGGGGAATGCCTGGAGCAGCAAATTTAGATGCACACGCAGGATTGCGCTCTGCAATTATGAATCAGTTCAATAGCGGAAAGCCACTTTCTGCCATCTGTGCGGCTCCTTTTGTGTATGGAAACCTTGGTATACTTAATGGAAAGAAAGCTACTTGCTATCCAGGTTTTGAGGCTAAATTGACAGGTGCAACAGCTACAGGTAACCTTGTCGAAAAGGACGGACAGTTCATGACTGGTAAAGGTCCTGGAGCCGCTCTTGCACTCGGATATATGATAGTTGAGCATTTCTGTGGCAAAGACGTTGCTGATTCGCTTCGTCAAGGCATGATTTATAACGGATAAATGTTTTTGCACCCATTCTCGCTCCGTGAGGATGGGTGTATTCTTTTTAAAAAAGCTATTATGAGAAAAGCTATTGTCGTTGTTGCCGGAGGTAAAGGCCTTCGTATGGGTGGAGATATCCCAAAACAATTTCTTCCTGTCAAGGGAAAGCCAATACTTATGCGCACTTTGCAACGTTTTTATGAGTTTGATAATACCATTCAGATTGTACTTGTATTACCAGAATCCCAGCAGGAATATTGGCTGGAACTATGCCGTAAATATGATTTCAATCTGAAATATGATCTTGCAAATGGAGGCGAAACGCGCTTTCACTCCGTTAAGAATGGATTGGCAAAAGTGGATGATGATGTGGAACTTATAGGTGTTCATGACGGGGTGCGTCCATTTGTAAGCATACAAACTATTTGCGCTTGTTACGATGAGGCTGCAAAGTCTGGGGCTGTGGTGCCTGTTACGGAAGTTGTCGAGACTG
>JAILIJ010000080.1 GCA_024695315.1 Bacteroidaceae bacterium | reverse complement strand
CGGGGTTCCACCTCTTCCCATCCCGAACAGAGAAGTTAAGCCCGAGCGCGCCGATGGTACTGCACCGCAAT
This sequence comes from Bacteroidaceae bacterium, assembly GCA_024695315.1. Lineage (GTDB taxonomy): Bacteria > Bacteroidota > Bacteroidia > Bacteroidales > Bacteroidaceae > Minthosoma. The sequence goes on along the minus strand of JAILIJ010000080.1, from coordinate 4,292 downwards.
GTGGGAGAGTAGGTCGCCGCCTTCTTGAGAAGCCTCCGAAGAGTAATCTTCGGGGGCTTTCTTTTTGTGTTTAAATTTCTAGGTTGGGCTAAGGCTTTCTAGGGGGTACTGGTGGAAACTAGGCTTTCTAGATATCCTTGAATTATTTAAATATCCTAGAAAATCCCAGAAAAACCATGAGAATCCAGATGTCATAGAGAGACATAGAATTCCTTCCATAATTTATTAGTCTCTCTCTCATTTTTTTTCTTATTTTTCTTAGTTTTTCATCCTTTTTTGTTTTCTATTCTAAGAACTTTGTTGTACCTTTGCACAAGAATAAAAATAACAAGATATTTATGGACGATTACTCGGCGAACAGTAGAAGTATTAGTCGATAAAGATTCAAGATGCAAGGTCTGAGTCTTTATCTGTTTTTATTGTTCATTAAATTAAAGATTCAGACAATGCGAACTTTCTGGAATTTCACTGGTGGTATTAAACATATTGATGCCTGGCAGCCAAATTGCTGGGTTCAGGTGACTTGTCCCGTTGAGGATGATGTTCATTATTTGGAAAATGAACTTGGTATGCCTGATTATTTTCTCTCAGACGTTGCCGATACTGATGAGCGTGCCCGTTATGACTTGGATGATGGATGGCTGATGATTATCTTGCGTATTCCACATCTTAAAAGTGTAACATCTAGATCTCCGTATACTACAATTCCGTTAGGTATTGTTATCAAGGGAGATAAGATAATTACCATTTGCCATCAGGAAACACGTATGATGCTTGATTTTATAAATCATCAAATGCGTAGGGGAGAAGGTTTTAATGATGCCGCAGACTTGGTATTTAGAACGTTTTTGTCTGCTTCAGTTTGGTATCTGAAATACCTAAAGCAAGTAAGTGGAATAATTGAAAAGGCTAAGCGTGATCTTGATAGACATATAGATAATAAGGATCTTGTCAATTTATCAAGACTTCAAGATAGTCTAACGTATTTTGCTACTTCAATAAAAGGTAATGAAACTCTGTTATCTAAGTTGAAGTTTAGATTACCTGTAGATGAACTTGACGCTGAGCTTATTGAAGATGTTAATATTGAGATGAATCAGGCTCGTGAGACCACTTCAATTTATATTAATATCTTGAATTCTACAATGGATACATACGCTAACATCATAAATAATAATATGAATACTGTTATGCGTCTGCTCACTTCATTAAATATGATTATAATGTTCCCAACACTTATTACGAGTATGTTTGGAATGAACCTTATAAATGGTATGGAAACATGGGCAGGAGGATTCCCAGTTGCTATTATAACTTGTATATTATCAACGGTGATTTCTCTGTTTTGGTTTAAACGAAAGAATTGGTTGTGATGATATGATTTTTTATTTCTCAGGAACAGGTAATTCTAAGTGGGTAGCTGAGTATATAGCTAATAAACTACATGACAGATGCGTTTTTGTAGGAGAAGGATATTGTGCTCAGGAAAATTGGAGTTTAGAAGATGGTGAACGTTTAGGATTTGTGTTCCCTGTATATGCTTGGGGAATTCCTGAGTTTTTTGAATCATTCATTAGATCTTTGAAAATACAAAATGTTCAATATGTATATTTCGTATGTACATGTGGAGATGATACAGGATTAACAAAAGAATCATTTATTCGTCTCGGAGAAATGAAGGGTTGGAAAGTTGATATGGGATATTCTGTGAGGATGCCTAATACTTATGTCTGTCTTCCTGGATTTGATGTTGATCCTGATGAAATGATGAAAAGAAAAAAATCTGATGCCATAATAAGAGTTGATGATATCGTGAAAAATTTGATAGTTTACAAGACTTCCTTTTTTGACGTTTATCCTGGCTCTATGGCTTGGATAAAATCAAAAGTGATACGACCTTTATTTAATAAAATATTGGTAAGTCCCAAACCGTTTCATGTTTTGAATAATTGTGTTGGATGTGGAATTTGTTCTAAACAGTGTCCTATGCAAAATATTGTCATGAACCCTCGTCCAAAATGGGGCAATAATTGCGTAGGATGTTTAAGGTGCTATCATTCTTGTCCAACCAATGCGATACAATTTGGAGTGTTTACCAAAGGAAAAGGTCAATATCTCTATAAAAAGTAATTAATTTTATTGTTTTGTATGCTATATTCAAAGAATAATTATTAATTTTGCACCGATTTATTTCAAATCATGGCAATTTTATAATAAATAGAAAATTTTATTCCAACAATAATAACAATGAAAAAGTACAATTTCAATCCAGGACCTTCAATCTTACCACGTCAGGTGATTGAAGCAACTGCAAAGGCTTGTCTTGACTTCAATGGTTCAGGACTTTCACTTATGGAAATAAGCCACCGTTCTAAAGATTTTCAATCAGTAATGGATGAAACAGTCGCTCTCTTCAGAGAAGTGCTTAACATTCCAGAAGGATACTCGGTTATTTTCCTTGGTGGTGGTGCAAGCCTTGAGTTCTGTATGATTCCTTATAATTTCCTCGAAAAGAAGGCTGCTTACCTTAATACAGGTGTTTGGGCTACTAAGGCTCAGAAGGAAGCTAAGCTTTTTGGTGAAGTTGTTGAGGTTGCTTCTTCTAAGGATAAGAATTTTACTTATATACCTAAGAACTTTACTATTCCTGCAGACGCTGACTATCTCCATGTAACATCAAATAACACAATCTACGGTACAGAACTCCTTAAGGATCTTGATTCTCCTGTTCCTGTAATTGCAGATATGTCTTCAGATATCTTCTCAAGACCTGTTGATGTTAGCAAGTATGGTATGATTTATGGTGGTGCTCAGAAGAATTTGTCTTGCGCCGGAGTTACATTCGTAATCGTTAAAGATGAACTTCTTGGTAAGGTTAGCCGTCAGATTCCAACTATGCTTAACTATGAGACTCATGTTAAGAAGGGATCTATGTTCAATACACCTCCTGTAGTTCCTATTTATGCAGCTCTTGAAAACCTCAAGTGGATTAAGGCACAGGGTGGTGTTAAGGCAATGGAGAAACTTGCTATTGAACGTGCAGAAATCCTCTATAAGGAAATTGACCGTAATAAGCTTTTCGTAGGAACAGCAGAGAAGGAAGACCGTTCACGTATGAACATCACTTTCGTTCTTAAGGATGAGTATAAGGACCTTCAGGATGAGTTCTTAGCATTCGCATCTTCTAAGGGAATGGTTGGAATCAAGGGACACCGTGATGTTGGTGGATTCCGTGCTTCATGTTACAACGCTATGCCAGTTGAGGGTGTTAAAGCACTTGTTGCTTGCATGCAGGAATTTGAAGCTGCTCACTAAGAATAAAATATATAATTAAGAATTAGAGAATTGTAGATTTATAGTTTTATTTAATGAAATGATAAATTCTTAATTCTCTAATTCTTTGGTTTAGAAATTATAGATAAATTAATTTTATGACAAAAGTATTGATCGCAACTGAGAAGCCATTTGCCGCTCCTGCAGTTGCTGGTATTAAGGAAATAATTGAAAAGGCAGGTTTTGAACTTGCTCTTCTTGAAAAATATACAGAGAAATCAGAACTTCTCGCTGCAGTTGCTGACGTTGATGCTATAATTATTCGTTCAGACAAAATTGATGCAGAAGTATTAAATGCAGCAAAGAATTTGAAGATTGTTGTCCGTGCAGGTGCTGGTTACGATAATGTTGACCTTGAAGCTGCAACTGCTCATAACGTAGTAGTAATGAACACACCAGGCCAGAATGCTAACGCTGTTGCAGAACTTGTACTTGGCTTATTGGTATATACTGTTCGTAATTTCTACAATGGTAAGGCCGGTTCTGAACTTATGGGCAAAACATTAGGTATCCTTGCTTTTGGAAATGTAGGTCGTAACGTAGCACGTATTGCTAAGGGATTTGGCATGAACGTATGTGCTTATGATGCATTCTGTCCAGCTGAAGCAATCGAGGCTGCAGGTGTGAAGGCTTGTGCTTCTCAGGCAGAGCTCTTTAAGTGTTCTGACATTGTATCTCTTCATATCCCTGCAACTGCTGAGACAAAACAGTCTATTAACAAGGCTCTTGTTTCAACAATGAAGAAGGGTGCAATTCTTATCAATACAGCACGTAAGGAGGTTATCAATGAGCCTGAACTTATCGAACTTCTTGCTGAACGTACAGATCTCAAGTACATTACAGATATTATGCCAGATGCAAATGACGAATTCAAGAAATTTGAAGGACGTTATTTCTCTACACCAAAGAAGATGGGTGCACAGACAGCAGAGGCTAATACAAATGCAGGTCTTGCTGCA
>JAILIJ010000063.1 GCA_024695315.1 Bacteroidaceae bacterium | reverse complement strand
CGAGAGAGGTCGTTGACTGGACGAGCGATACCTTGAAGGATAGGGCCGATAGCATCAGCATTGCCAAGACGCTGAACAAGCTTGTAACCGATGTTACCTACTTCAAGACATGGGAATACAAGTACGTTTGCATTACCTGCTATCTCACTTCCTGGAGCCTTCTTCTGACCTACAGCTGGTACGAGTGCTGCATCTGCCTGAAGCTCACCGTCAACCTTGAGGGCTGGATCGAGTTCCTTGGCAAGACGAGTAGCCTCAACAACCTTGTCAACAACCTCATGCTTAGCAGAACCCTTAGTTGAGAATGAGAGCATGGCAACGCGTGGATCTGCAAAACCTGCTACGCTCTTTGCTGTCTGAGCTGTACATACAGCAATCTGTGCAAGCTGCTGAGCATCTGGCATTGGAGTAACAGCAACGTCACCTACTACGAGGACACCTTCCTCACCATACTGTGGAGTCTGTGTGATAAGAAGCATGGCACCTGATACACAAGAGATGCCTGGAGCACACTTGATGATCTGGAGTGCTGGACGAAGAGTGTCACCTGTTGTTGAGAGGGCACCAGAAATCTGTCCGTCTGCATCACCACTTTTAATGATAAGACAACCGAAGTAGAGTGGGTTTGTGAGACAGAGCTCACGAGCCTTCTCAATTGTCATGCCCTTCTTCTGACGGAGTTGGAAGAGAAGCTGAGCATACTCTTCAGTCTTTTCTGAAGTTGCAGGGTCGATGATTGTTGCCTTACCGATGTTCTTGAGTCCGAGCTTGTCGGCAAGTGCAAATATTTCCTGTGGATTACCAATAAGAATGATGTCGGCAATATCGTCTGCGAGAGATTTGTCGGCTGCAGTGAGAGTACGCTCCTCGAGTGACTCTGGAAGCACGATACGCTGCTTGTTTGCTTTCGCACGTGCAATAATACTTTCAATTAAAGCCATAATATTTATGATAGTTTTTACTTAAATATCTTCAATTCAACTTTTGATAAGTTTGGTTTTGTGGAGTTCATAATTTCAAAAGAAGTCATGGAAACATAAATGCGAACATGAATATTTGTATGTTAATATCCTGCACAGCAATAATTCCTTTTGGCTGCCAAAACTTGTTAAAGTTGAGCTTTCGAAACTTAAATCTTTATTTTATGTGCTATCCTGAATAGTGCACATTTCTTTTGCAAAATTAACAATTCATTTCGAAATACAAAAAAATAGAATTATAAATGTGCAATTATACGTTGAATGGGCTAATTGAAAAGTCGAGTTTGCAATTTGATACCTTAATCTTACATTCACATAATTATTTTAATGTGTAGTGGTTCTTTGATACTTTTTTTGTGAAAAACACTTGGAATATTATTTTTTGTTGCATACGCCTTGGGGTTTATCTTGATTAAAATTATCGGAAAGCAAATAATTTTTTGTAACTTTGCGCAAAATTGGTTTTACACTTACTATGAGCGATAAAAAAGACGATAAGGATTTGGAAAAAGAAGGCGTTGGTGAAAACGAACGCGAGGATGAACTTGAAGGGGTAGATGATGCAGGGGTGAATGTAGAGAATGAAGAGGATGAAGAGAATAGAAGTACAGAAGAGGATGAAGAGGATTTTGGTGGTGATGAGTATTCTACATCAGGTCAGCCTCCAAAGAGTGACTATGATCCAACAAAGATGACGGACAGTATCACCCATCATTTGAGTGGTATGTATCAAAATTGGTTTCTGGACTACGCAAGTTACGTAATCCTGGAGCGTGCTGTGCCTCATATTATGGATGGTTTGAAGCCTGTGCAGCGACGTATTTTGCATTCTATGAAGAGAATGGATGACGGACGTTACAACAAGGTGGCAAATATTGTGGGACACACGATGCAGTTCCATCCACATGGTGATGCTAGTATTAAGGATGCCCTTGTGCAGATGGGACAGAAGGAATTGCTTATTGACCATCAGGGTAACTGGGGTAACATATTGACCGGTGACGATGCGGCTGCTGGACGTTATATTGAGGCTCGCCTTAGTAAGTTTGCTCTTGACGTGGTTTTCAATCCTAAGACTACTGAATGGAAACTTTCGTACGATGGACGTAATAAGGAGCCTATAGCACTTCCTGTTAAGTTCCCACTCTTGCTTGCTCAGGGTGTGGAAGGTATTGCTGTAGGTCTTAGTTCTAAGATATTGCCTCATAACTTCAATGAGATTTGTGATGCAGCCGTAGATTATCTCTATGAAAAGCCGTTCCAACTTTACCCTGATTTCTTGACGGGAGGATCCATTGATGTGTCTAAGTACAATGATGGACAGCGAGGTGGAAGTGTGAAGGTACGTGCGAAGATTGAGAAACTTGACAATAAGACTCTTGTTATTCGTGAAATACCTTTTAGCAAAACGTCTGAATCACTTATTGACACCATCACTAAGGCTGTTGAGAAAGGTAAGATTAAGGCGCGCAAGATTGAGGACAACACGGCCGCTGAGGTTGAAATTCTTGTTCACCTCGTGCCTGGTGTTTCTAGCGACAAACAGATTGATGCCCTTTATGCGTTTACTGATTGTGAGATAAGCATTTCACCAAACTGCTGTGTGGTAGATGAGAAAATGCCTCAGTTCCTCACGGTGAGTGATGTGCTCAAGCGTTCGGTAGATTATACTAAGTTCCTCATAAAGCGTGAACTTGAAATCCGTAGAGGTGAGATTCTTGAACAGCTTCACTTTGCGAGTCTCGAGAAAATCTTTATCGAAGAACGTATATATAAAGGTAAGGAATTCGAGCAGGCACCAGACATGGATTCTGCTATTGCATACGTGGATAAGCGCTTGGAGCCATATAAGGAGACTTTCGTACGTGAGGTTACACGCGATGATATTCTTCGTCTTATGGAAATCAAGATGGCACGTATCTTGAAGTTTAACAAGGATAAGGCTGATGAGCTCATCGCTAAGATGAAAGCAGAGATTGATGAGATAAACAAGGATCTCGCTAATCTTATTGAGGTTACAGCTAACTGGTTCCGTTATCTCAAACAGAAATACGGAGCTGATCATCCACGTCTTACAGAAATTCGAAACTTCGATACCATTCAGGCAGCTACAGTTGCTGAGGCTAATCAGAAACTCTACATCAATCGTGCTGATGGATTTATTGGTACTGGACTTAAGAAAGATGAATATGTTTGTAACTGTTCAGACATTGACGACATAATTCTCTTCTATAGAGACGGTACTTACAAAGTGGTTAAGGTGACAGACAAATTGTTTGTTGGCGAAACAGAGAAGTGTAAGAAAGAGAAGCGTAAGGCCGAAATCATTCATATTGCCGTGTTTAAGAAGAATGATGCTCGTACTATATATAATGTATGCTATAAGGATGGCGCTTCGGGTGTAACTTACATCAAACGTTTCAACGTTACTACTGCTACACGCGACCGTGAGTATGATGTTACTTCGGGAACACCTAAGAGTCGTATTACGTATTTCTCTGCCAATGCAAATGGTGAGGCTGAAATCATCAAAGTGACATTGAAGCCACATGAGAAGATTAAGAAGCTTACTTTTGATAAGGACTTCTCAGAAATAGCTATTAAGGGACGTAGTTCCCGTGGTAATCAGCTCACGAAGAACGAAATCTTCCGTATTCAGCTCAAAGCTCATGGAGGTAGTACACTTGGAGGACGTAAGGTGTGGTATGATAAGGATGTGCAGCGACTCAACTATGACGAGCATGGAATGTATCTCGGAGAGTTCCATAATGAAGACCAGATACTCGTTATCCTTGATAATGGAGAATTCTACACTACAAACTTTGACATTAACAATCACTACGAACAGAATATTGATAGGATAGAGAAGTATGATAGTGATAAGGTTTGGACTGCAGTACTTTGGGATGCTGACAATAATAACTATCCTTACATCAAGCGTTTCCTGATGGATTCTTCAAGTAAGAAACAGAACTATTTGAGTGAGAATCCGGATACAAAGCTCATCTTGCTCACGGATACTGTTTATCCACGTTTGCTATTGAAGTTTAACGATCCTAATACTGAACGTCCAGATGAAGAGATTGACGCAGAACAGTTTATTTCTGTCAAAGGATTTAAGGCTAAGGGTAAGCGTCTTACTACTTTGCCACTCGAAAGTGTGACTGAGCTGGAACCTACGCGCTTGCCAGAACCAAAGGAGACTGAAGGCGAGGATGAAGATGGCGAGGTTTCAAAAGTTGTCGTGGATCCTGACGAGGGAAAAAGCGATAGTGACATTCGTGATGAGATCACGGGTCAATTAAAGCTCTTCTAAAGATAATGTTATGAGAAGACCTTTGAGGTGATTACACAATCATTTATTCGAGGTTTTCTCTGTTCAATAGATAATACGATAATCTTCTGTTATGATTTATTAGTATGAATAGAAGACATAAAACAACAAATAGAGGCTTGGCAATTGCGGTTACGCTATTGCTGAGCCTTTGTGCTTCTGCACAGCATTTCTCTTCTAATAAGGAAGTCATGCATAGCACAATTTTAGGTGTTGGTTCGTCTAATGTGCTCGACTCTTATCTTTCTCCTTATAATTATAGTGGACCGGAGATTAGGGTTGTGCGTGAGACCATGCGTATGACAAGGCTTATGGGAGGACATGTGGCTTACCAAACGATTGTGAATGCTAATGCTTCTTATGTCGAAAATAGATCGGGCAATGTTAATGAGTATGCCGGAGGAGTAAGGTATAGTAATGCGTGGCTTTACGATTTTGGTAAACTGAAAACTAATATTCCTGGTTTGCGTCTGTTTGTAGGACCTGCTGCCTCAGGCTATATTGGTGGTGTGTATAACACTCGTAATGGTAATAATCCAGGACAGTTGAAGATGGACATAATGGTAGATGCTGAGGCTGTAGCCATGTATGACCTGAAGTTATGGAATAGGATATTTGGAATCCAGTATCAGTTGAGCGTTCCGCTTTTGGGATGTGCATTCTCACCAGCTTATGGGCAGTCGTACTATGAGATATTCGAACTTGGATATTATGACCACAACGCAGTATTTGCTTATCCTGGCAATATGCCTTCATGGCGTCATCTGTTGACGGTTGATATCCCTGTGAAAAAAAGTATTATTAGGGTAGGCTATTGTGGGGAGTTCATGCAGACTAAGTTTAATAGCTTGAAGTACCATTCATATTCGCATGACTTCATGATAGGATGGACCAAATACTTTGGAAGAAAATAAATTGTTCTTTATATCATTTTTTTCAACGAACGCAATTATGAAGAAAATATTCATAGCTCACTTATCCTTGTTATTGGTTGTGTTTACAACTCTCTTGTCTTCATGTATAAATGAGGATACGTACGACAATAGCAAAACAGGTAACTTTGAGGCCCTGTGGAAACTTATGGATGAGCATTACTGTTTTTTCGACTATAAAGAGGACGAATTAGGTGTTGATTGGGATGAGGTGCATACTCGTTACTCTCAGATGGTGAATGAGAAAATGAGTAACACTCAGCTTTTTGAGGTTATGTGTAACATGTTGTCGGAACTGAAGGATGGGCATGTCAATATAGGAGCTTCGTTCGACTTGGGACGTAACTGGAGCTATTATCAGGATTATCCGCTTAATTATAATGATAGTATCACGAACCTTTACTTGGGCTTTGACTATTATTATGCTTCTGGCCTAAAATATGTTATTTTCGACGATAATGTTGCCTATGTGAGATGTGCATCTTTCGAATCGTCTTTTGGAGACGGCAATTTGTCTAACATGATTAACATCCTTGGTATATGTCGTGGAATGATTTTGGATTTGAGAAGTAATGGTGGGGGACAGTTGACAAATGCTCATAGATTGGCAGCAAGGTTTATCGACGAGAAAACGTTGATTGGATATGTTAGTCATAAGACGGGAACCGGCCATAGCGATTTCTCTGATCTTGAGGCTGAATATCTTGAGCCTTACGATGGATTGAGATGGAATAAGCCTGTTGTGGTGCTTACCAATAGG
>JAILIJ010000013.1 GCA_024695315.1 Bacteroidaceae bacterium | reverse complement strand
GACTGGTGATTTAGATACCTTTGGTATGCTATAAATATCAAAATAATCCCTTGCATCAAGGCCATCTGGATCCATATACGGTCTAGTTACTGTCAAAGTATAATTAGCCTTTGGTAAAATATTATTAATCTCATTTATCGCATCTGGGTACTTACAATAATTGCCGTACATTTTTCCACTATCATCTGTAAGAATGAAATCGTAAGCATTCTTCCTTGTATTTGTATTATAGTAAACCGTACCATCTTTCTTATATATTCTTTGATCGTTTGATGGTATTAATATATCATCACAACGATAGTAGAATGTTGATTTTCCATCTTCATCGGCCATAACACCATTTGTGGTTTTAAACAAAGGCATAGCAAGATTTGTACCACCAATTATTTCACTACAATCTATTACGTCTTGGTATTCATATATATCTTCTACATAATCCTCCTTGAAGTAATAATCATGAGCACATTGTCCAAAGTATAATATGCCACCTTCACGATTTATTCCATTAATAATGGTTGCATTGGTGGTTGCACTTGTAACTATGTATGAATCCCTCTTCTGTTTGTAATTTACACATGTTCTAAACTTGTTAGTTCCATCTATCTGATCAATTCTACCTAAAGATACTTTTTTAAAACAAACAATATTTGAATTATCAAGGGTTAGTATTCCAACTTTAGTAATGTCATAATATACCTCAAAAGATTCTATGTTTTTAAGATAAACATTACTGTTCTTTCCTTCGCCTGAGCCTTTTATACTTCCAACCCATAAACTATTATTCTGTTTTGGTTTATAATTCCAATTACACTTCCCAATAAACTGAAGCTTATAATTAGATATTTCAAAGTTCATTGCCTTGTAATCACAATACACAGCAAAATCTTTAAATACAGTATCGCAAGTAAGTTTCAAATTGTCATTAGTATATGTAAAAACATTTAACTCAGCTGTAGGTGAAACGTTTCCAAATACCAAACCTGCTGCGCATTTTGCTTTTGGGACTATCAGTTTTTCTGGTGCAGGAGCCTCTACAAGTGGAGCCACTAAATAATATGCTTTTGAATCTTTTCTCGTATTAATCTCATCAATAGCTTCCTTTAAAGTTGCAAATGTAGCAAGCTCAACTCTATTAGATGTATCATCCAAATTGTCTATTTCATATAGACCATAGTTTTCTTTCAATGTGTTTTCGTCAACCAAATAGATTGAACCATTCTTCTTACATGTCAATGCATCCGGTTGTTTATCATCCACATACATAAAGCTGTTGTTAGCAGCCTTTGGAGCCTTCACGATTTGATAGAATGGTTTGTTGTGTACAAGCACATTATCTGCATAACCACTGTAAGTAGCGTCATCTCCACCTACAGTAACATAGCCTTGTTCCTTATCCTTGTACATCAAGCAAATACCTAGAGCAGGAACGTCAACTCCTTCAACTGTTTTCTTGCTTGATATAATTTTATTTGCAACACTGATATTTGAAGTTACTTTTGTTGCTACTAAACTTCCATCTACCTTTTTTGTCGAAACACTACTTGTTCCAATGAATGTTCCAAAATCCGAGCCAGTATATTCAAGATTTCCTACATTTGTTTTTCCAAGTACTGTAACTGCTGGATTTGCGAATTTCAATGTACCAACTTTATCGATATTTCCCCAAACAAAGAAATTCATTGGGCAGTCTGTATCGAACCCACTATTATTAATCACAATAGCTGATGTTCCATTGACATTGCCACCTTTTACATTTCCGATTCTGTCTTCAGATGTTGTAACGTCAGACATAAATAATTTAAAGTTGCCTAGATTTATGTTTATTTTAGTGTTAACACCCTTATTATTTTTATTGTCACCTATTACTACATTCTTTAATACTAGATTAGTCTTTAATGTAATCGCATTCTTTGTTAGTAACTGATACTTCTTTGTTTCATCTGCTGGTCTGATAGTAATTTGATTAGCTTTAGAAGCAGTTGTTACGTTTTCTTTTATACTAGTTGAAGCATCTGAGCCGTCCATCGCTGTATCAATTACAATTATGTAATTCTTTGATGCGCTTCCCGACTTATCAATTTCTGCAAAAGCTTCCTTCAGTGTTGCATATGTTCCCCAAGAACATTTTGCTGATTCTGCACCTTCGAATACCTCTACAGGCCTAATTGCAGGATCAAAATCCAGCTGCAACGCATTACCAACTTTCTTTGTTGTGAATGCTACAGTCACATCACTTCCACTAGTAGTTCTTCCAACAACGAAATAACATGCAGGTATCTGTTTTCCACTTACTATAGCCTTGTTCTCATAGTCAGCTGCCTTTTCGTAATTATTCTCTGTCAAATATTTTGGCAACAAATTAATTGCATACTGGCTAATCTTAACCTGGTGTGTTTTGTCTCCAATTGTGTTTTTAGCATTAAGTTCTACACTTGAAGTTTTAGCATTTACTGTACCTGTAATACTAATTTTATTCTTATAGTCTGTACCATAGCTAATGCTGTTATTTGCATCTAACGATTCAATATTCTTGATAGTAACAGTGGTCTTTA
>JAILIJ010000325.1 GCA_024695315.1 Bacteroidaceae bacterium | reverse complement strand
AAAGTAGAAAGAATACCTTAACATAGGATATTAAACCCTCATTTTCAACATGTCCAAATTGTGTGGATATGTAGGAAGACTACGTTTACTGTTTTCCTGAAAATTCTCATAATACTAATAAAAAATACAAGAACTCAAATAATAAAGATATATAATGAAAGATTTTATAGAAGAACTAACTTGGCGTGGTATGATTCACCAGATGATGCCAGGTACTGATGAACTCCTCAAGAAGGAGCAGGTGACTGCTTACTTGGGTATCGACCCAACAGCAGACTCTTTGCATATTGGTCACCTTTGTGGCGTTATGATGCTTCGTCATTTCCAGCGTTGTGGACATAAGCCATTAGCACTTATTGGTGGTGCAACAGGTATGATTGGTGACCCATCAGGTAAGAGTACTGAGCGTAACCTTCTCGATGAGGATACATTACGCCATAATGTGGCTTGCATCAAGGAGCAGCTTTCTCGCTTCCTCGATTTCGATAGTGATGCACCAAACCATGCCGAACTTGTGAACAACTACGACTGGATGAAGGACTTCACTTTCCTCGAGTTTGCACGTGACATCGGTAAGCACATCACAGTAAACTACATGATGGCTAAGGAGTCTGTACAGAAGCGTCTCAATGGTGAGGCTCGCGACGGATTGTCATTCACAGAGTTCACATATCAGCTTCTTCAGGGTTATGACTTCCTCTATCTCAATCAGCATAAGAACTGTAAGCTTCAGTTGGGTGGTGCTGATCAATGGGGTAACATCACAACTGGTTCAGAGCTTATCCGTCGTACTAACGGTAACGAGTGTTTCGCTCTTACTTGTCCACTCGTGACAAAGAGCGACGGACGTAAGTTTGGTAAGACTGAGAATGGAAATATCTGGCTCAACCGTGAGTACACTTCTCCATACCAGTTCTATCAGTTCTGGCTCAACGTGCCAGATGAGGATGGAAAGAAATACATCAAGATTTTCACATCACTTGAGAAGGAAGAGATTGATGCTATCATAGCTGAACACGAGCAGGACCCAGGACGCCGTGTGCTCCAGAAGCGTCTTGCTGAGGAAGTGACTATCATGGTTCACTCAAAGGAGGACCTTGATATGGCTATCGAGGCAAGTAATATCCTCTTTGGAAAGTCAACTAAGGAGAGCCTTTTGAAGCTCGACGAGAAGACATTCCTCGATGTATTTGCAGGTGTACCACAGTTTGAAGTTGCCAAGTCAGAACTTGACGGCGGCATCAAGGCTGTCGACCTCTGCGTAGAAAAGGCTAATGTATTCCCATCAAAGGGTGAGATGAGAAAACTCACTCAGAATGGTGGAGTAAGCATAAACAAGGAGAAGCTTGAGCAGTTCGACAAGGTTATCACAGCTGATGACCTCATCGATGGTAAGTATCTCCTCGTACAGCAAGGAAAGAAGAAGTACAATCTTCTTATTTTTAAGTAATTTCTAAAGAATCATGCTACAACCAACAACAGATTCTGAGGATGGGCTCCTTCTCAGCAATAAGGAGGAACTCATCCTCATCCGTATTACAGGCGTAGACCGCCCAGGTCTTACCGCAACAATCACAGGTGTAATCGCTAAGTACGATGTCGATATTCTTGACGTCGGCCAGGCTGACATCCACTCCACACTATCGCTCGGATTCTTGGTTCGTGTAAGCGAAAACTATTCGGGACGTGTGATGAAGGAATTGCTCTTCAAGGCTAGTGAACTAAACGTGAACATACGTTTCATACCTATCAGTCTTGCTGAGTATGAGGATTGGGTGGCTTGCCAAGGTAAGAACCGCTATATCCTTACAGTTCTTGGACGCAGACTTTCTGCTCGTCACATAGAGTCGGTCAGCCGTCTTATTGCTGATCAGGGACTCAATATTGATGGCATCAAGCGTTTGTCAGGTCGTGAGAGTATTGAACATCCAAGTAAGCATAACCGCGCTTGTATTCAGTTCTCCGTACGTGGCACACCAAAGGATAATGAGCAGCTCCACCGTGAACTTCTTCGTATGACAAGTGAGATGGAAATTGACTGTTCGTTCCAGACTGACAATATGTACCGCCGTATGCGTCGTCTCATCTGCTTCGATATGGATTCTACACTTATCCAGACAGAGGTAATTGATGAACTTGCTATGCGTCATGGGGTGGGCGACCAGGTCAAGGCCATTACTGAAAGTGCTATGCGTGGAGAGATTGACTTTAAGGAGTCTTTCACTCGTCGTTGTAAGCTTCTCAAGGGACTTGACGTGAGCGTGATGAGGGAGATTGCAGAAAATCTACCTTTCACAGAGGGCGTCGACCGTATGATGTTTGTGCTCAAGAAGTATGGTTATAAGATTGCCATTCTTTCCGGAGGATTTACATTCTTCGGCGAGTATATCCAGAAGAAGTATGACATCGACTACGTGTATGCCAATGAGCTTGAGATTGACGAGAACGGTAAATTGACTGGTAACTATGTTGGAGAGGTTGTTGATGGTAAGCGTAAGGCTGAGCTTTTGAAACTTATAGCACAGGTTGAGAAGGTAAATCTCCAGCAGACTATTGCGGTAGGCGACGGAGCAAATGACCTTCCTATGCTTTCTGAGGCTGGACTCGGTATAGCTTTCCATGCTAAGCCTCGTGTTGTGGCAAACGCAAAGCAGAGTATCAATACCATTGGTCTTGATGGAGTGCTTTACTTCCTTGGGTTCAAGGACTCTTATCTTAATGATGAGGCTCCAGAGTAAGTAAGGTTCTTCGGTTTTGCAGTAGTACGATTTTGTGGATATATACTTCGACAAAACGAAAATTATATCAGAAATATGACTATCAAATCAGATAAAGAAAATGCAGAAACTCTTCTTTCCCTCAGTTGGAAAAGAAGAGCTTCTGCTATTATGCACCTTGCCTTGCCAATTATTATTGCGCAGCTTGGCACTATTCTGCAATCCTTTGCCGACACTATTATGGTGGGGCAGTATGGCACAGCAGAACTGTCGGCAGCAGGTTTCGTGAATAATATATTTACTTTTGTATTGTACTTTATCCTTGGACTTTCCTATAGTACTACTCCTGTTGTTGGGATGCTCTGGGGAAAAGGGGAGAAGACACGTGCCCGTCAGACGCTAAACAATAGTCTTGTCCTTAGTATCGTTGGATGTGTGGTGGTCATGTTGCTGCTTTTGATTCTGTATTTTAATATAGACAGACTGGGTCAGCCAGCAGAACTCATGCCGCTTGTACGTCCATATTTCATCGTAATATTGTTGTCTTTGCCATTTGTTGGGGCGTTTAACTCTTTCAAGCAGTATTCTGATGCTACTGGCGATACTCGAACTCCGATGTGGGTTATGCTCATATCAAATGTGGTAAATGTCATAGGCAATTACCTTTTGATTTTTATCTTAGACCTCGGATTGCTGGGAGCTGGTTTAGCTACACTCTTCTCACGAATCCTAATGGCCGTCTGGATGTGGTGGCGCATTGGTGCGGGCCGTGATGTAGAGAGCCGTGGGGTTGTCTATCTTGCAAAGAAAGCTTTGCCAATATCTACCCAGTTGTGTTTGGAGTCTGGCAGTTTTAATGTATGTGCACTTTTCATGGGATGGATAGGAGCGTCTGCCCTGGCTGCCCATCAGGTTATGTGCGTCATAGGCTCATTATGTTTCATGACGTATTACGGAATGGGTGCTGCAGCGGCAATACGAATATCACATTATCGTGGACTTGAGGATTATGTTGAAGTTCGTCGTACATCATCCACGGCTTTTGTTTTAACCTTAGCACTGGGAGTCTGTCTTTTAGGTATTGTAATAGCTTTCCATGGTTCTATTTTTGCGGCATTCACCACGAGTGCGGATGTGCAGGCAATACTCGTTTCACTCCTTCCAGCCTTTGTAGCCTATCAGTTTGGAGACTGTTTGCAGACCATCTTTGCAAATTGTTTGAGAGCTATAGAGGAAGTACGTTCGCTTATGATTTCTGCATTTATAGCATACGTCGTGGTCAGCATACCTATTGCCTATCTCTTTGCCTTTCCTTGCGGAATGGGAGCTGTAGGTATATGGTGGAGTTTCCCAATAGGACTTACCCTTGCCGGCATACTTTTCTATCTTCATTTTTCGCGTAGTTCGTTAAAATGAAGATTTGCGAGTTTACGTGTCTTTAAGGAATATAATTTTCCAAAAGAAGCATCATTTTCTTTTTCCTTTGAAAAACTCCTTCATCATTTGTGAAGCCTCGTCGGCCATGACGCCAGCAACCACAACTGTCTTGGGGTGGAGTGCATTAGGCGCATATCGCATGAAACCGCGCTTTTCGTCACTCGCTCCATAGACAAGTTTTCCAAGTTGACTCCATCCTATAGCACCGGCACACATCACACAAGGTTCTACGGTAACGTATAGTGCACATTTATCAAGGTATTTGCCATCCAAATACTCTTCGGCAGCCGTTATAGCCTGCATTTCTGCATGAGCAGTCACATCGTGTAAAGTCTCTGTTAGATTGTGACCACGACCAATTATTCTACCATTAGCAACCACTACTGCCCCGATAGGAATCTCATCCTGTGTGAGTGCTTTGTCTGCTTCGAGCAAAGCCTCACGCATGTATTTCTCGTCTTCTGTCATATAAAACTATTTAAGTGTCGGAAGTAATCAAAAAGTATTTTTATTGCAAAGATAGTAATTTGTAAAATATTACGATGAACTATTCGCTTTTAATGTCCCAACTCACGCATAATACAAGAGGCTTCCAAAGAATAACAAAAAAATACGTATCTTTGTGAACCGATTTTTGGGAATTCATGAATTAAAGAAGTCATAAGATTTCATAAATTCATAAAGATAGAAATTTACAAACTCATAGAAAATGAATATAAAGAATATTATTATCGACCTTGGCGGTGTAATTATTAATGTCGATATGATGTGTACCTTCAAGGCCATGGAAAAGCTCGGTGTTGACGTGCAGAAACTGTTGAAGGCTGCAGAGGACAATTCTGCAAATAATGTTGGGGCTGTAGTATGCGAAGGCCTTTCTGTTAGCGGTGTGCTGGAGCAATATCAAGTAGGAAAAGTAAGTAGCGAAGATTTTATAAATGGCATCCTTGCGCTCTGCAATAAAGATGTGACTCGTCAGCAGGCCATTGACGCATGGAATGTGTGTCTATTTGATATACCAGAGGAACGTCTGGATATTATTCGTCAGTTGAAGGAGAAATATAATGTCTACCTTCTTTCAAATACAAATGACATCCATTGGATTGATATAGAAAATCGTTTCTTCTCAAAGTCTGGACATACCACAGATTGTTTCTTCCATAAGGTATTCCTTTCGCATGAGATGCACCTTGCGAAGCCTGATCCGAGAATCTACGAACAATTATTAAAGGAAATAGGAGCTAAAGGTGACGAGTGCTTATTCTTTGATGATTCATCACTCAATCTGAGAGCAGCCGAAACATTTGGCATACATACCTATCATGCTTTAGAAGGTTTGCCTATTGAATATTGTAAGTCTTTGCTGTAATAGAACTATAATGGGGGCATAAATGTAAAATGTCCCCACTTTTTATATATTGGCTTCTTTACTATCAAATGCGAATATTACTTATTCATATTACCTAATCATACGTAGGAAGATGAGAAGGGAACAGTTTTTTAGACCAGTAATTCGTCGTCTACAAAATTGTCAGTAGAATTGCGGTAAATGCTTTATTTCGTAGTATGAACCACGAAAAAAAGCATTTTTTTTACTTTTTTTTTGCATTTTAACATACGTCGAAATAAAAAATATTTATCTTTGCGCCCGAATTTATCCATGAAGGCAGGGATCAACTACCGCTTTACAAGAAAAAATAAAATATAATTAAATATTAATCAAAACTAACTTAACCTTATGAGAAAAATTTACTCATTAATTATGGGCGCATCTCTATCAATGTGCTCTATGACTGCGAATGCAGCAGCTATCGCTGAAACTTTGGTTGATAGCGCAAGTTCTGTAGTAGCTCAGTTTGACAAATATGGAGTCTATCATTCTTACGATTTGAAGGACTGGTCTATGGATGGCGAAGCTTTGCCAGAATTTGCTGTTTCAAGTACATCTGTAACAATCAATAACTCACCTTTTACTCAGTGTACAAGTAATGATAAGGTATCTAATTTGTATTTAGGTATAGGACGAGGAACTGTTACAAATCCTGATTTGAGATGGAGAAGTGGTTACGGATTATATAATTTTGGTTCTGGTGGCCGTATGCTTACTGTAGATAATGTTAGCGAAGGCATGATTGTTGTTATCCAGGGAGCAGCTGGAGGCTCTTATTCTTATACTGATGGAGGAGTCGTATCTACAGATTATAGTGTAGAAATCACAGATTCTATCCACAAAGTACAGGCAGAAACAGTAGACCTTGATGAGGATGGTAATCCTGATGGATGGAATGACAGCTATCGTTATTTCCGTCAGTTGCATACAGGTAATTTCATATTTACTGTTTCACGTGCATGTTATTTAACTTCTATGCTTATTCTCATTGACCAGTCTAAGGGTGAAGAGGTTTCTACTCCATCATTTAAGATTACTGCTGTGAGTGGAGAAAGCCGTGATATCACTATCAATCCAGGAGAATCTACTTTAGGCGGAGAGTGCTCTGTATGGTACGGTATTGTTGATGCTGGTGAGGCACCTTTATATCTTAAGAATACAGATGAAATCATCCGTTACGATTATGAATACATATATGAAGAGGATGAAAATGGTAACTCTGTAAAGGTTGACTCTACTGCTATTCCTGTTTATAAGCAGGTTTTGGAGCCTAATGGTGATTCTTATGGTGAGTCCAAATATGAGGGAACACCTATAAATGTAAGTAAATCAGAGGATGAGGATGGCGATGGATATGTAACTATCGGTGCTGCTACAGTTTCTTCTCTTGGTGGCTTCTCAGAAATTGCTTACTACAAGGTTAGTGTTGGTGAGATTCAGCTTAATGCTCCAACACTATCCCTTACAGGAGTAAATGGAACAGAAAGAACTTACACTTTAAATTGGGAAAACAACACTCTTTGTAAGGAGGATTATTCTTTCGTTGTTTCTGGTGATAATGGCGAGAAATATTTCGAGCTTGAACCAAATACAGGTATTGGAAATAGTTACACTTTCTCAAATGATGTTACTGTTACTGTAAAGGTAGACGGATATCTTGATGGTGTTTGTGAAATGTCTGAGGTTGACTTCAAGGATGTAGTTATTTCACGTAAGAATCAGGAAAAGGCTGAGGCTGGTGCTCATGACTGGGATCTCACAGCTCTCTCTGAGTATCAGAAGGCTCTCTTGATACAGGATTACCAGTATGACAATTCAATTGTTGAAAAGTGTATGGTCATAACTACAACAGATGAAGTAAGCGATACAACTTATTATACAGCAGAGGAATTCTTGGCTGGTATTTCTAATAATGGTGATGACCTCTCATCTGCTATTCCTGTACTTAAGGCTTCAGGATGGGACGCATACGATTCAGGAAGATATCGTACAGCTCGTACTGTTGTGTCAGACACAATATTTACTGGCGAAATTTTCGATAAGAATGAGAATGGTTATGGATATGTTAAGGACGAGATTGACGCCTTCAAGGGTATCAATATTGTATGCCCTCCTAATGCAAAGAACGCTTCTACTATTTTACAGTACTATAACATTTCTGTTCCTGAGTATAATGGTGATGGAATCACAACTCTTGGTACTTATTTCATGAGTAAGCCAACATTCACTTTCCCACGTGAGACTGTTAAGGCTGGTGAAATCGTTATTATGTATGTAGGTTATGGTGGTTCAAACTACACAAATACTCGTAGCGCAGTTTGTGGTATCGCTCCAACAGATTCTGAACTTTCTATCTCTTTGGCAGCAGGTGCACATGTACTCTATCTTGACGTATATACTTATGACAACCTTCCTGAGGATACTTATGATGCTGTAGGTGTAAAGAATGTAACATCAGCTGACGCTGTTCCTGTTGCATACTTCAATATGGCTGGTGCTCGTAGCGCTTCACTCCAGAAGGGTATGAATATCGTTAGGTACTCTGACGGTTCTGTAAAGAAGATGTATATTAAATAATTGTAATATATAGATTACAATAATAATGGATTGGAAACCATTCTTGTGGTTTCCAATCTTTTTTTTTACTTTCTATTTTGTTCACTAAAAAAGGACTTTTGGAAGACTTGAGAAATGAACCCGAAAAAAAACTTAAAAAATACTTGCTTTTTGATTGTGAATTTTGTATATTTGTATTGTTGTTGAATTGACAATACCTTCCAAAAGCCGTTACGAAGGAGATACGAAGGTGATACGAAGGGTTGTCGAAGAAACAGGGCTAAAAAATTATGCCTTGTTGGAAATAAAAAGTTAAAAGTGAAGTTTTAAAATTAACGTTTTCAGTTACGAAGAATGTTAATTTTAGAATTTCTTTTTTTTGCTTTGCGTGAGGCCTTCTTTATATGTAAAAATGATATTGAATGGTCAATATGTCTTGGAACATAAACGCTCAAAATACACTAAAATCTCATGGTATATAAGTCGCCTTGTGGCGTGTTATTATTATTGAAAAACTCTAAAGTTTAGAACATGCTATGTGGCAATCATGGGGTATAATATCTGTAGTACGCCCAAACGAATACGTTTTGAAAGACTTAATTTTAACATCATGATTTTTTTTCATAAATTTGCGTAATTAAAGTATAAAATAAATATATAACTATGTATAGTGATCCTAAAGAATGTCTTTATTGTACAGACAACTATAGTAATATTATGATTAAGATAGCTGACCTGAGTGTGTCACGTGTTTTTCTTTTCAAGGAGCAGACTTACAGAGGTCGTTGTCTTGTTGCATATAATGGTCATGTAAATGACTTAAACGAGTTATCGGATGATGAGCGTAATGCTTTCATGGCCGATGTGTGTCGTGTGACACGTGCCATGCAGGCTGCTTTTAATCCTGAGAAGATAAATTACGGAGCTTATAGCGACAAGCTCTCTCACCTACATTTCCATCTTGCTCCAAAGTACGTTGATGGTCCTGACTATGGAGGTACTTTCCAGATGAATCCGGGAAAGGTTTACCTTTCTGATGCAGAATATCAAGAACTCATCGACAAGGTCAAGGCTCATTTGTAAGAGATGTTGGCAGACAAGAGGGAATTGCGTGCTTTCATGCGTCAGCAAAAAGCTGGGTATAATGTGGAAGAACGCGAACAAATGGCTGATAAGGCTTGCCAAACATTATTGAGCGATGGATTGTGGCGCTCGGCTGGGGTTGTGGTTCTTTATCACGCTTTACCTGATGAGGTTTCTACAAGACGTTTGTTGGATAATGCTCGTCTCATGGGAAAACGTGTGCTCCTGCCAAAAGTAGTGGGCGACGACTTAGAACTGCGAGAGTATGTCGATGAGCATTCGCTCGAGCCAGGTCCTTTCGGTATATTGGAACCTGTAGGTAAAGCTTTTCCTCAGGAACAGTATTCGACAGTTGATCTTGTCGTGGTGCCTGGGATGGCCTTTGATGCTTATGGCAATCGTCTTGGACGTGGCAAGGGATATTATGATCGCTTGTTGCCTCGCCTCCAGAGAGCATATAAGATGGGGATATGTTTCCCTTTTCAAATGGTGGAACAGTTGCCATGTGAGGAACATGATATAAGAATGGACGAAGTGATATGGAAATGATGCAGCGAATAAATCTGCCGATGGTAGATTCTACGAACAATTTCGTACGTGATATGCTGGCCTTTGGCGATGATTTGTCGGGTATGACGCTCGTTGTGGCTGAGAATCAGACTGCCGGACGCGGTCAGCAGGGCAATAGCTGGGAGTCTGAGCCAGGAAAGAATCTTACGTTTTCCATTCTCTGTCATCCTGACTTTGTGAAGCCTGCGGAACAGTTCTTATTATCACAATGTATAGCTTTGGCCGTGCAGCGTGCTGTGGACGGAGTACTGAAGGATTGTGGAGTGGATGAAGAGGTGAGCGTAAAGTGGCCAAACGATATATATGTGGGAGATAAGAAGATTTCTGGTACTTTGATTGAGTGTGACCTTATGGGGCGAAATATCTCAAATTGCATCATAGGAACAGGAATAAATGTGAATCAGAAACAGTTTGTTAGCGATGCTCCTAATCCTGTGTCCTTAATTCAGTTATGCGGTAAGGAGATTGATCGTGAAAAGGTACTGGGGGATGTCGTAAGCCATTTCAGAACTCTTTATGAAATGTTGATGGAATCTAGAGACGAAGCCGTGAGACAGGTGTATATGGAGCATCTTTTCTGGCGTGAGGGAAAACATAGGTTTGAGGATGTGAGAGGAGAGTTTACTGCGGAAATAGCAGGAATAGAACCTACAGGACATCTCATCCTGCGTTTTGAAAATGGTAATACTGTAAGATACGAGTTTAAGGAGGTAAAGTTTTTGATATGATAAGTCCTAAGAATATACATATAGCTGATTATAATTATCCGCTGCCTGATGAGAGAATAGCTAAGTTCCCGCTGGCTGAGCGTGATAGCAGCAAACTATTGGTGTATAAGCAAGGCGAAGTGAGCGAGGATGTTTTCACTTCATTGCCTAAATATTTGCCAAAGGGGGCGTTAATGGTCTTCAATAATACGAAGGTCATACAGGCTCGTTTGCATTTCCGTAAGTCACAGGTACAGGAGGGAGTGCAGGGAGCGTTGATAGAGGTGTTCTGTTTGGAACCTGCCGTACCTAATGATTATCAGCTGAATTTTGCTGAGAAGGGATGTGTACAATGGTACTGTTTGGTAGGTAATCTAAAGAAATGGAAGGATGGTAAGCTATTTAGGGAGATAGAGATGCCTGACGGCACGACTATTACTCTGGCTTGTGAACGTAAAGGCATACATGGTACTAGTCATGTGGTGGAGTTTACGTGGGATGGCGATTACTCTTGGGCGGAACTGCTCGATGCGGTAGGCGAATTGCCTATTCCTCCATATCTCAATCGTGAGACTCAGGAGTCGGATAAGAAGACTTACCAGACTGTCTATTCTAAGATTAAGGGAAGTGTTGCAGCTCCAACGGCAGGATTGCACTTTACAGAACGTGTGCTCAAGGCTCTTGATGAGGCAGGTATCGAACGCGAGGAACTTACCCTCCATGTGGGAGCAGGTACGTTTAAGCCTGTGAAGAGTGAGGAAATTGGCGGACATGACATGCACACGGAGCATATTGCTGTGCGCCGTCAGACAATCGAAAAATTGATTGCACACTTTGGGGAGGCTATTGCTGTCGGTACTACGAGTGTACGCACTCTTGAAAGTCTTTATTATATGGGAGTGAAGAGTGATGAGTTAAGGGCTAAGAGTGAAAATAATAATTCTGACGAGACGGGAGATGGTGAGGAACTCCACGTGGAGCAATGGATGCCATACGAGTATGCTGAGGCATGTGAAAAGGGCGAGAAGACTGCTCTTTCTACTGTTGAGGC
>JAILIJ010000308.1 GCA_024695315.1 Bacteroidaceae bacterium | reverse complement strand
AATACAAGACTCCACATATTGCTGTACTTGTGGTTGGTTTGATAAACTTTATTCTTATTGCAACAGGTAGTATTGACTACATAGCTTCTGTATCTTTAATATCATTGGCTGTATGCTATATGATTGGATGTCTCGCATATCTTGGATTGAAGAAGCATTATCCAGAAATGAAACGTCCATATAAGGCACCATTAGGAAAGATTGGATGTTATGTAACTATTATTCTTTATTGTTTCATGCTTGTTTTTGCTGATGTATCAGCTCTTGTAACAGCCGTTGTTTTATCTGTAGCATGTGTAATATTCTATTATATATACACAATAAAACATAAGAATGTTATTCCAACTTTGGAGGATGAGATTGGTGAGGTTGAAGAGCCTACAGTAGAGCAGAAAGCCGCTATGGATAGAGAGTATGCAATATGGAAGTGGGGAACAATTATTGTTACAATTGTTTCACTAGCCATATACTTGATACCTACATTGTTGTAGTGTTGTGCTTTTTAGTTTTCCGTACTTGCCCTCAATTATTTTGGGGGCAAGTATATAAAGATATATTATGACAATAAATTATTGTTGTATATAAATTTAAGTTTCGCATTATAGCTTAAGGATTGAAAATGAAGTGAAGGAATGTGAAAAGATTGTTGTAGAAATAATTGTTTTTCGAACAAATTGTACAACTTAATTTTTAACCATAAACTTCTCTTTATTTCCATCAACAAAATTTTTTGAAGGTGCGAAACTTATACGTAATAATCTATTAATGTTTATGTTATGTATAGAATCAGCTTAGGGTATAAAATATATGAGTTTGTAGATCTTAAGGATTTAATGGCAAAAGCTACTCCTGCTCGTTCTGGTGATAATCTTGCAGGAATATCTGCACGTTCTATGGAAGAACGTATGGCTGCTAAGATGATTCTTGCAGATTTACCTTTGAAGGTTTTTCTCGAGGAAACTGTTATTCCTTATGAAAAGGATGAGATTACACGACTCATTATTGATACTCATGATAAACAAGCATTTAGTCCTATAAGTCATCTTACTGTAGGTGATTTTAGAAATTGGCTTTTAAGTGATGATGCAACGACCCAGATGCTTTCTTATATAGCTCCTGGTGTAACGCCAGAAATGGCTGCTGCCGTTAGTAAGATTATGAGAAATCAAGATCTTATGACTGTTGCTAAAAAATGTAGTGTGATAACAAAATTTAGAAATACGATAGGATTGCCTGGTCGTATGAGTGCAAGACTTCAACCTAATCACCCAACAGATGATTTGAAGGGTATTGCAGCAAGTATTGTCGATGGGTTAATGTATGGATGTGGTGATGCTGTTATTGGTATCAATCCTGCAAGTGATAGCGTGCCGACTTTGCTACGATTGAATCACATGCTTGATGAGATAATTCATAATTTTGAGATTCCTACACAGTCTTGTATACTTACACATGTGACTACTTGTATGGAATTGATAAATCGTGGTGCGCCTGTTGATTTGTTATTTCAGAGTATTGCAGGAACTCAGGGGGCAATGGAAGGTTTTGGCGTATCTTTGTCTATTTTAGATGAAGCTTACGATGCTGTAAGGGGATTGCATCGTGGTACTATTGGTGAGAATTGTATGTATTTCGAGACAGGGCAAGGTTCTGCTCTATCATCAAATGCAAACTATGGTGTTGACGAACAGACATGTGAAGCCAGATGTTATGCTGTAGCTCGCAGATATAATCCTCTGCTTGTTAATACTGTTGTTGGATTTATTGGACCGGAATACTTGTATGATGGTAAGCAAATTACACGTGCTGCACTTGAAGATCATTTCTGTGGAAAACTTATGGGATTGCCACTAGGATGTGACATTTGCTATACTAATCATGCAGAAGCTGATCAGGATGATATGGATAATCTTTTGACTCTATTAGGAGCAAGTGGAATAACATATATAATGGGCATTCCTGGTGCCGATGATATCATGCTGAATTATCAAAGCACTTCATATCATGATGGTTTGTATATCCGTAACCTTTTAGGATTGAAACATGCGCCAGAATTTGAAGCTTGGCTTGAAAATCTTGGATTGATAAATAAGGATGGTCGTGTTTTACCATTTAGGCCTAATAATAAAATATTGAGTATAGCTGGTTGATATATACTTCTACAATATAACACATAATTATTATCTTATGGTACAAGATGTTAGCATAAAAAAAGAAGATATCCTATTAGAGGATTGTTGGAATGAACTGAAACAGTTTACTGCTGCCAGAATAGCATTAGGAAGGACGGGGGGAAGTTTGCCAACAAAAGAATATCTAAGGTTTAGTCTTGATCATGCTCGTGCACGTGATGCTATACATGAACCGTTTAATAAAGAGTATGTTAGAGGATATCTTGAAGAAATGGGACTGGACACTATCGATGTTGAAAGTGCGGCGTCTGACAGACAAATGTTTCTTTTGCGTCCTGATCTTGGAAGAAGATTAAGTAATCAAAGTGTTGCAAAGTTAACTCGTTTAGATTATAAGGGGGCTGATGTATGTATTGTTGTTGGCGATGGCCTGTCTTCAAAGGCTGTTCATAAGCAGGCTGCGCCACTTATCAAGAATTTGCTTCCGTATCTTAAAAAAATAGGTTTAACGGTAGCTCCTATAGTGTTGGCAACTCAAAGTCGTGTGGCTCTGGGAGATGATATAGCAGAGCGGATGCATTGTAAATGTGTTATAATGCTTATAGGAGAGCGTCCTGGATTGACATCTCCTGATAGTCTTGGGATGTATATGACTTATGATACATTTTTAGGACGTCTAGAAAGTGAAAGAAATTGCGTTTCTAATATCCGTCCTGAAGGATTGACTTATGAACGAGCCGCATTTAAGATTGCATGGCTTGTAGAATCGGCTTTTAGTATTGGAGTTAGTGGAACCCAGTTGAAAGATAATAGTGACGATCCTAAGTGTTATTTAACTTTGAGGCCTATGATAGAATGTGATAAGTAATTCATTACTTGTTTGAGATATTTTTATAAGCAAATTTAAGTTTGGAAAGTAATGTCTCAGTATCTTCTATATGACTCCACTATAACTCCTATTAATATCCTGTGAGTGAGATTTTGCAGAACTTACGAAACTTGAGTATGCATTTTTTTATGATATCTATATCATAAATTTGTTTTATAAAATGACAAAAAATTGATGTAGGGTAAATCACTTATACTATCTTGTCATGGGCTTACACTTTAAGAGTTAAACTTTCTTAAATCTTTTGTTTGTAGAAACTAAAATGTTGCAATTTTTTGCTAAAAGCATTATATTTGTTCATACATCTGACGACAACGCGTGACGTCCGATTTCT
>JAILIJ010000304.1 GCA_024695315.1 Bacteroidaceae bacterium | reverse complement strand
TATCCACGTTACTCTTAGAATTTCAATATTCATGCCTTTAATATCTTTATTTTTTGATAAGTTTACTGAGTTCTTTCAAGATAAAATTGAAGCGTATACTGATGTAAGTGGAGGATTTGTTATTTCTATCGGTTATTTGGAACGTCTTCTTACTGGAATCCTGATAATTTGTTATTATGATAAACTTAAGGAGATTCGTCCTAAAAACGTAATGTTTATAAATCTTAGTATTTTATATTTTATTCTTTTCTTTTTCTTCAGCGAGTTCGAAATAATGAGTCGACGATTATCTAATTTGTTTGTTGTCTCATATTGGGTTCTCTGGTCTGATATGATCAAGTGCTTTACTTTTGAAAACAATAAGAAATTGTTTGTCACCTTTTTGTCTTTATATTGTATTATGCGTGTGATTATATCGACAAATGGTCCTATAAAAGAATATGAAAATATTTTATTTGGTGCTAAATCATATCAAGAACGACTATATATTTACAGACAAAATTATCAGGAAGAAGAATAGACCTATTTTCAAAAAATATTATTTTGAAATGGCAAAAAGAGTTACAAACTCTAACGTTTAATAAATTGAAGAAAAATGAATATAACTATCGTTTCTAATATATTACCTTACCCATTGAATTCTGGGGGAGCTCAGGCTCAGTTTAACATGATTAATGAGCTGCGCCATATACATAAGATTACATTTGTCTTTACGCAGGACGGACGTAATACATTATCGGCCATGCATGACTTGGAGAAACTATGGCCAGAGGTGACCTTAATTCCCTTTTTATATGTTAGACAAATGTTGTATCCAAAATTTTTGAAGGATAAGATATGTCGTTTTTTAAAACTGAAATTCACCCCTGAAGATGAACGTTTCAAGGTTGAAAGGACTTTGATGCCGTATGGTGTGTATTTTTCAAAGGATTTTGTTTCTTTTGTTAATAAGATAATAAAGAAAACGAATTCTGAAATTGTACAGGTGGAATTTTTCCCTTGTTTACATTTGGTTAATTATCTACCTAATCATGTGAGAAAAATTTTTGTTCATCATGAATTGCGTTTTGTGAGAAATGAGCGTTTACTTCAAAATTTCAATTTGACGGATAAAGAAAAGTTACAGAAGGAGCAGGTGAAGAGTCAGGAGTTGAGTGACTTAAATAAGTATGACGATATTATTACACTTACATCTGTGGATAGGGAAATACTTATAAAAGAAGGGGTCAAGACTACTATTCATACCTCTCCTGCAGCTATAAGTGCTAATGTACTTCCTTATAAGGAATGGAATGGAAAAATCACGTTTGTTGGAGGTTATGGTCATATACCTAATCAGGAGGGTATTGAGTGGTTCCTTAATGACGTGACAAAACACTTTTCAAAACCTGAAGATATCAAGTTTGAACTTATTGGTGGCGGTTGGCCTTCTATATATTCTAAGAGTAACGTGGATATCACTCTTCGAGGATTTGTTGATAGTCTACAAGACGCAGCGTGGGGATCAATAATGATAGTACCTATTTTGACAGGTAGCGGTATGAGAATGAAAATTCT
Organism: Bacteroidaceae bacterium; assembly: GCA_024695315.1. Taxonomy (GTDB): domain Bacteria; phylum Bacteroidota; class Bacteroidia; order Bacteroidales; family Bacteroidaceae; genus Minthosoma. Next base: position 1,324 of record JAILIJ010000304.1, on the reverse strand, counting down.
TGAGGCTGCAGCCATGAGTCTTCCTTTCGTAACAACATCAGTTGGGGTAGAGGGACTTGATTTCGTTGATGGAGAGTCGTGTCTTATATGTAACAGTCCTCAGGATTTCGCCCATGCAATAGAGCGTTTGACAAAAGATGCGGAACTTTGTCGTAAGTTAGGCCAAAATGCGCGTAGTGTATACGATGAGAAATATTCTGTTCAGAAATTATCTTCGATAAGAGATAATATCTATAAACTTTAATAGATATTATATGTGGTACGGAAAATGAAAAATGTATAGTGTCTTTTTTGTAGTAGTGTTAATAGCTGTGCTAGGGGGGAAAAAGTTCTATACATAAATAATTGCCCCAAAACGTTCATTATACAATAAACTATTAAAGAGTGTGATTTAGTACTCTGCGGAAAAAACTGCAGTTTTTCCCGCAAAGTACTGGAGTACCATCCGCATGGTACTGTGAAGTACTGTATATTACCGCCATTTAAGTTTCAATTGTTTTGTTAATAGTTCATTCTTATGGAAGAAGACGTTGATCAAGATAAATAGAATAATGACAGACGTTGCGCTAAGAATTGTGGATGTCAATAAACCATTTGTAATTTGTGAAATACCGTACAATGGTATAATATAAATGAATGAAATAATGATGTTTTTGAATATTTCTATGTAGTTTATCGTGACATTCTGAATCTTTTTAACAAAATAGGCCCCAATGACTAAAGTACATAATTCTGAGGTGGCCCAAGAAATAGATGAGCCAATAGCTAACAAATTAGGTGTTAGTATGAAGTTTAGTGTTAGACCAACTATAGCTCCTGTGCTCGAAATTATTAGTATCGCTTTATTGTTCTTTGATGCCAAGAGAAATTGTTGTATGATTATTTGTTCAAATCCTATTATTAAAATCATGAAAATGACAATTCTGAAAGGAATTACAGCGCCAAGATATTCACGTCCAGATATTATCTCTATTATTTGCGGAGCACAAAACAAACAAAAGAATATTATTGGCATAGCTGTTATTGTTAATAGGTTGAAAGTTTTATTTGCTATACCTTGAAGTTCTGAGTTCCTTCCTTCTTTCAGCAACTCCACAATATGAGGCACCATAACCATGGTAAATGCTGTAAAAACATTCATGATTATTTTGTTTAGTTTTGTAGCATGTTCAAAGTAAGCCACTTGTTCGTTGCCGCATGTAAGACCTAAGTAGAATGTATTGAAAGTAGTATATAAGGATGTGGAAATCATATATGCTCCATATACAATTACAGGTATGATATATTGTTTTGGAATTATACCTTTTATACTGAATTTACAGTA
>JAILIJ010000272.1 GCA_024695315.1 Bacteroidaceae bacterium | reverse complement strand
ACGAAGTTTATTTCCGTATTCATCTACAACATCATACAGCAGTATGGAATTGAAGGTTTGGCAATAGCAACAGTCATGGCTGGAGTATTCCTTGTCTTGCTTGGTGTCTTCCGTCTTGGAACAATCATAAGCTATATTCCTTACCCAATCATTATTGGATTCACAAGCGGTATAGCTCTTACTATTTTCACAACTCAGATAAAGGACCTTTTCGGCCTTTCTATCGAAGGAACCGTACCTGCAGACTTTATTCCTAAATGGGGATGTTATCTTGAGAATTTCGGTAGCTTAGATTTGGCAACTACAGCCGTGGGTATTATAACGGTTATAATAATATTCCTTACCCCATTGATTTCAAAGAAGATTCCTGGAGCATTCCTCGCAATTATTATAATGACTATTGCAGGCGTGGTGCTGAACACTCAGTTTGGAATACATATAGATACTATTGGTGACCGTTTCAAGATTGATCCATCTATGCCAGAACCAGTCGTTCCTGCACTCACGTGGGAGCGTATCAAGGGACTTGTATCTCCAGCAATTACAATTGCCGTTTTAGGTGCCATAGAGTCACTCCTTTCAGCTACTGTAGCAGATGGTGTTATCGGTCATAAGCATAATTCCAACCAAGAACTTATCGGTCAGGGTATTGCTAACGTCTTGTCTCCAATCTTTGGCGGTATACCAGCAACAGGAGCTATTGCTCGTACGATGACAAACATCAATAATGGAGGTAAGACTCCAGTAGCCGGAATCATTCACGCCATTATTCTTCTGCTTATCTATTTCTTCCTCATGCCACTTGCAGCATATATTCCTATGTCATGCTTGGCAGGTGTGCTCGTTGTCGTTTCTTATAATATGAGTGGATGGCGTACTGTTAAGCAGCTTATGAAGAATCCTAAGTCTGACATTTCAGTACTTTGGCTTACATTCATTCTTACAGTTATCTTCGACCTTACAATAGCTATTGAGGTAGGTCTTATACTCGCTTGCTTCCTCTGTATGCGTCGTATGGCTGAGACAACTCAGGTTAGTGTCCTCACAGACGAAATCGACCCTAATGAGGAGATAGAGATGGAGGCTGGTAATATTGAGCATCTCACAATCCCTGAGCATGTTGAGGTTTATGAAATCAACGGTCCTTATTTCTTCGGTATAGCAAATAAGTTCGAAGACATTATGGCCAGCATGAAGGACATACCAACTGTTCGTGTAATCCGTATGCGTAAGGTTCCATTTGTAGATTCAACAGGTATGCATAACCTTGAGAACCTTATCGAGATGAGCCATAACAACGGTATTGAGGTTGTTCTTTCTGGCGTAAACCCTAATGTTAAGGCTGTACTCGTTAAGAATGGTTTTGAGAAACTTCTTGGAGAAGGTAATATCTGTTCTAACATAAATGAGGCGCTCAAGGTGGCTCAGTCTTATGTCGACGAAAAGAAATAATTATACTTTTGTAAGTTTCATTTCTATACCCAAAAGTATGTGATTTTCTAAAAAATAATTCAAAAAAAGGGTTCATTGCCGTGGCGATGAACCCTTTTCTTTTCTACAATTCAGACTACAGAATTTACTCATCTGAAAAGTCCTACTTTCTATCCTGTTTGATGGAGTGGGAAAATTAACCTACTTTGAAAACAATACGGAACGATTTTTTATCCTCATTCCAGCTTGTACTATTGATATGGAAAGTACCAATTTCCTTTGTAGAAGCAACATGAGTTCCTATACATGCACATACGTCATAATCGCCGATACGAACTATACGGAGAGTCTCGCTGGCATTTTCTGGCAGTTTGTCAAGTTTCACGCCTTGAGGAATGTTGTCGCGAGTGACGAACTCGTATGTGACAGGTAGGTCCTTCGCTATGAGTTCGTTCATCTTACGTTCTATTTGCTCTATCTGTTCATCAGAAGGCACCTCCTCAAGGTCGTAATTGATTTTACTCTTCTTACGCTCGATATGGGCGTTTTTAGAGCGTTCGCATCCGAACATGCGTACCATGGTCTGGTTTAGCAAATGCTCAGCCGTATGAGCAGGTGGAAACTCCTCCTTATTATGCTCGTTTAGGATTGGTTCTTGTTCCATATTTATCAGTTGTTTGTTGGGAAGTAATATGTTGAAATTCTTTAAAAATACCTAAATAGTAACTTCCCATTTTCATAATTACAAGTTTCGACCACAAAGTTATGACAAATATGTTAAATTTTCAGATTTCTTATCAGAAAAACATGGTAAATTATTGTTGGTAAAATATTTTGTTATATATTTGCCATTGATGTGTAGTAACGCACAGTTAACAATACCAATAAATTAAAAACTTTTTTATACCTTAACCAAACTTAATTCTAAAATGAAACCTTTAATTTATTATGGATACAAAGGATTATTGTATTCATTATCCGCTATTGCATTTATGTATGCTTCGGAGACCAAAGCTTGGAACGGTTCTACACCGACTGATGGACAGAATTATTATCTGTATAACTTGTACCAAGAGAAATTCTTGTCATACGGAAATGCGTGGGGGACACAGGTGAGTCTTGACAATAGCAATCCTGTACTTTGTACTATAGAGTCAAGCGATAATTACTATAAGATAAACACTCATTATAGTCTTGAGTCTAATTCGTGGAGTTCAACTATCAACAACTATATCGTTCTATCTGATGGGGTGCCTTATGTAAACAGCAACTACGGTTCAAGTGATACGGACTACACGTACCGCGCTCCACAATTATTCAGTATTACCGAATCGGACGACAGAGGATATTATATTTCCTATGAGAATAGCAGCACAACAATGGCCTTGATGTTTGGAGCTGGTACGGCGTGTGTAGTGGACGATATTGACGATGGCTTTAATAAGAGTAAATCAGAGTGGTTGCTCATTAGCGAGAGCGAATATGCACAATATCAGGCAAAGTCACGTTTCACGGCGGCTGCGATGAATGTGGATGGAATGCCAGGAAGCATATCCGTGGCAGGAGTCTATACGCTGACACTCAATAGTGACGCTAAGGAAGAGGCTGGCGCTACTGCCATCGGACAGAAACTTGTCAACATGGGCTACGACTTTATTGGAGTAAGCGAAGATTTTAATTATAATGATGAGATCATGGCCGAGATTGGAAGTGTATATAGTCAAGGTACTCATAGGGGAGGCATTAATGTTACAGCCAGCACTTATATGAAATTCCTTTCCAGCACTTCTCCACTTTTTGATACGGATGGACTTAATTTCTTCTGGAACACAAATAAGGTGAGTGCTTCTGGTGAGTCATGGACCGCATGGAACGATCATTATGGATACACTGAGGATGGAGCCGATGGTATGATAAATAAGGGATATAGATATTACGCTGTAACGCTTACGGATGGTACGGTTATTGATGTCTATACTCTTCACATGGACGCAGAGACAAGTACTGGAGATATTGCGGCTCGTGAGAGTCAGTTGACACAGCTTGCTAATGCAATTATAGCGTCTTCCAACGGTCGACCAATATTGATTATAGGAGATACTAACTGTCGATACACACGCGACCGTCTTAAGACTCTTTTTATCGATGTCATAAATGCAGATTCACGTTTTACCATAAAAGATGCTTGGGTTGAGCTTGCACGCGAGGGCGTCTATCCTTCTTGCGGAAGTGGTTCTATAATGGCAAGCGCTGAGGGATACCGTAAAGGAGAAGTCGTAGATAAGATTTTCTATATAAACAATACCGAAAGCGATATTACTATTAAGGCTGAGTCATACTTGCAGGACCTCAGTTTTGTGAACGATGCAGGCGAAGCCTTGGCTGACCACTGGCCATGTGTTGTTGAGTTTAGCTATTCAGCATCATCAGGCGAGGAAGAGGATGAGGCTGACAACTTAGACGGAGAATACTACTTCCGCAATGTGGAGACTGGCGCTTTCCTAAAACAAGGTGGCTGGTGGGATACACACGCTGTACAAGGCAATTATGGTTCTCTGATGACTGTCACTCAGCTCTCAAGTGGAAAGTATGCCATACAGTCTAATATAGGTTACTTGACACAGGGCGACCCATATATGGACAGTTCTTCTCAAACTACATGGAACATCGTGGAGAATGGAGGATATTATATGTTCACTTATGATAATAACGGTACTACTATGGCTCTTTCTGGAAATGATGCTACAACATTCTCCTATGGACCTAATACTCGTTATGTGACTTGTGCTACATATAATTCAAGTGATAGCTATCAGAAGTGGGAAATGCTC
>JAILIJ010000253.1 GCA_024695315.1 Bacteroidaceae bacterium | reverse complement strand
TCCACCCTCTCCACAAGCGGCAAATAGAGCAGCCGTCTTACCACAAATAATATCAAAATATACTTGTTCTGAGAAATCGTTATTCTGAACATTACTTAATTGAAGTAATTCGCCAGCAGCATGTCGTTGAGCTTCCACGGAAACAATATTAACAAGCTCAGTATTACCTGTATTTGAGGCATTTATCAATGAGTTAGCAAGAATAAAATCTCCTACCAAAACAGCTATTTTATTACCGTAAGCCTTGTTTATAGATGGTCTACCACGCCTTTCATCTGATTCGTCAACAATATCATCATGAAGAAGACTTGCCGTATGGAAAAATTCAAAAGTAGCTGCCGTACTAATAGAATTCTGATTTATCTCGCCTAACAATTTGGCGACCAATAAAGTAAGTATGGGACGCATCATCTTACCCTGACGAGAAGCCACGGCATTTAATGCAGACTGAAGAAGTTCATTATCATGAGTAAGAAATGATTCGAATACTTTACGATACTGAACTAACTCTTCTTCAATGGGTTTTCTTATTTGCTGTAATACATCCATAATAACCAATTTCGGCTGCAAAGGTAACTATTTATCCTCGAAAATAGTAGAGTTTTCAATTATTTTCCGTAAGTTTGAAGAAAATTTAATATTTAAGATGAAGAAACTTTTTCTACTTGACGCTTATGCGCTAATATACAGAGCATATTATGGTTTTATAAAGAATCCAAGAATAAATAGCAAAGGAGAAAATACAAGTGCTGTTTTGGGATTTGTAAATACACTCGAAGAAGTCCTGAAAAAAGAAAAACCAGACTATATCGGGGTGGCATTCGACCCACACGGACCTACTTTTAGACATGAGTTTTATGCTCCATATAAAGCGCAAAGAGAAGAAACACCGGAGGGTATTAAATTTGCTATCCCATACATTAAGAACATCTTAAAAGCATATAAAATACCAGTAATAGAAATGCAAGGATATGAGGCAGACGATATTATTGGTACATTAGCTACGCAAGCAAATAAAATTGATGACTTAGAAACATATATGATGACTCCTGACAAGGACTACGGACAACTTGTCAAGAGTAACGTTTTTATGTATAAGCCAAGACACGATGGAGGATTTGATATACTTGGAGAAAACGAGATAAAAGAAAAATATGATTTCTCATCACAACTCCAAGTAATAGAAATGCTTGCCTTAATGGGTGACTCAGCAGATAACTTTCCAGGCTGTCCAGGAGTAGGAGAAAAAACTGCGGTAAAATTAATTAAAGAGTTTGGAACAACAGAGAATCTTATTCAAAATACAAGCGAACTTAAGGGAGCCTTAAAAAAGAAAGTTGAGGAACATATTGAAGATATAAAAATATCAAGATTCCTTGCCGAGATAAAAACAGATGTTCCGGTAGAACTAAATTTGGATTCTCTAAAAAAAGAAGAACCTGACGAAGAAGAGTTAAAGAGAATTTTTGAAGAATTAGAATTTAGAACTCTAATCAGTAGAAGACAAAATCAAAAAGAGGCACAAATAAATAAAAAAACGTCGGAAAGTAAAAAAGGACAAATGATGGACCTTTTTGAAGGCAATCTTTTTGATTCAAACGTGGACAACAATCAAGAAAAGGAAAAATCATCTTCTCTAGAAAACTTAAAAACAATAGAACACAATTATTATCTTGTTGATTCTGAAAATGGGATTGACGAGTTAATTTCAAAATTATTGACTTACGAATATGTAAGTTTGGATACAGAAACAACAAATATAGAGCCAACACAAGCTGAATTGGTGGGATTAAGCTTTTCTGTAAAAGAAAATGAGGCATTTTACGTACCTTGTCCTCCAGACAGAGAAAAAACATTAAAAATTGTTAATAAATTTAAAATAGTATACGAAAATGATAAAATTCTAAAAATTGGACAAAATATAAAATATGACATTATAGTACTTGCAAATTATGGTATCAAAGTAAAAGGTGAAATATTTGATACTATGATTGCCCATTATATTATATCACCAGAACTTCGACACAATATGGATTATCTTGCAGAAATATACCTAAACTACAAGACAATTCATATAGACGAATTAATTGGCACAGGGAAAAAACAAAAATCCATGCGCGATCTTGATCCAAAAGATGTATATGAGTATGCTGCCGAAGACGCAGACATTACATTAAAACTTAAAAACATCTTAGAAAGAGAAATTAAAGAAAAGGGATTCGAAAAACTATTTAAGGAGATAGAAATACCTCTGATTCCTGTTCTTGCAAGAATGGAAATGAATGGAGCCAAAATAGATACAGAATCACTAAAGGAAACTTCTATACTATTTTCATCAAAAATGAAAGATATAGAGGATAAAATAAGAGAAATTGCTGGAGAAACTATAAATATATCTTCCCCAAAACAAATTGGAGAACTATTATTTGACAAACTAAAAATTGCCGATAAAGTCAAGAAAACAAAAACAGGCCAATACGTGACCTCTGAGGATGTTTTGGAAAGTCTTAGGGAAAAACACCCGATAGTAGGTCAAATACTCGAATATAGAGGCTTTAAGAAGCTTTTAAGCACATATATTGACGCCTTACCAGAATTGATAAATCCAAAAACAGGTAAAATACATACATCATACAACCAGGCAGTAACAACAACAGGTAGATTAAGCTCAAGCAATCCTAATCTTCAAAATATACCAATTAGAGATGAAAATGGCAAAGAAGTACGAAAAGCTTTTATACCAGAAGAAGGATGTGAATTTTTCTCATGTGACTACAGCCAAATAGAACTACGTCTAATGGCGCATCTCAGCCAAGATAAAAACATGCTTGAGGACTTCAATAGTGGACATGATATACACCGTGCTACAGCAGCTAAAATATACAAAAAAGAAATTAGTGAAGTAACAACGGATATGAGACGCAACGCAAAGACCGCAAATTTCGGCATTATTTACGGCATAAGCGCCTTCGGACTAGCAGAACGTATAGGAATAAGCAGAAGCGAAGCAAAGCAGCTTATAGACGATTATTTCGAGGCTTATCCAGGCGTTAAAGAATATATGGACAAATCGATCTCACTTGCAAGAGAAAAGGGATATACAGAAACATTATTCGGAAGGCGTTGTCAACTACCTGATATAAACTCTAGAAATGCCGTAGTAAGAGGTTATGCTGAAAGAAATGCAATAAACGCTCCAATTCAAGGAACAGCAGCAGACATCATAAAGATTGCTATGATAAATATAGATAAAAAAATGCAAGAAATGAACTTAAAATCTAAAATGATACTACAAGTTCATGACGAACTCAATTTTTCAGTATATCCTGAGGAAAAAGAAAAATTAGAAAGAATGGTAAAAGAAGAAATGGAAAATGCCGTTCATCTCTCAGTTCCACTTATAGCAGAATCTGGATGGGGAAAAAACTGGTTAGAGGCACATTAAAAAGTAAGAAAAATGTGCAAATAAAAATATTGTTACACGCTAAAAAGGTAACAAATTATATGTC
>JAILIJ010000238.1 GCA_024695315.1 Bacteroidaceae bacterium | reverse complement strand
CAAATATATTAGTTTGCATAAAAGTTTGCAAATTTTTTTATAATAAATATATTTCATTTTTTAACGCCATATCTTTCATTTTTATTTAGAAATCATAGCGTATGCTCTTAAAGTGAAAGTTTTGAATAAAAAGGACAGTTTTTTGTTTTTTTTGACCTTTAATTTTTTATTTACGAGAAAAAACAATATCTTTGTCGTGTGTAATAATTTTTTCAAATTAGAGTTTCGCTAGTTTGGCAAAGCCTTTCTTGAATAGAGGTATAAGAAAAGTGAGTAGGGAAATGTCGAATAATTGATGATAGAAAAAATAGCTGCTTCAATTATCGTCAATATTACTCCATACCACTTGTTTTTATGACTTCAGAAACTTAGCTAAAATAATAATATCCATGAATAAATTTTTTATTAGTCTTTATGCTTTGGCATTCTCGTTTTCAGCATTTGCGCAGAAAGAGTCAACGTTAACATTTCGTTTATCTGATGCAAAAGATAAAATTAACAAGGAAATATATGGGCAGTTTGCCGAACATTTAGGTACATGTATCTATGGCGGAATTTGGGTTGGACCAGAATCGTCAATTCCTAATACGGATGGATATCGTAATGATGTACTACAGGCCCTAAAAGATTTGAAAGTCCCTGTTATGAGATGGCCAGGAGGGTGTTTTGCCGATGAATACCATTGGATGGACGGCATCGGTCCAAAAGAAAATCGTCCTCGTATGGTAAATAATAATTGGGGAGGTACGGTTGAAGATAATTCTTTTGGTACACATGAGTTCTTAAATTTGTGTGAAATGCTTGAATGTGAACCTTATGTCAGTATGAATGTGGGGTCTGGTACTGTACAGGAAACAGCTCAATGGGTCGAGTATATGACTGCAAAGGATGGTCCTATGGCCAAGTTGCGTAAGAAGAATGGACGTGAGAATCCTTGGAAGGTAAAGTATATAGGCGTCGGTAATGAAAGTTGGGGATGCGGTGGATCTATGCGACCTGAATACTATGGGGATTTGTTCCGAAGATATTCTACTTATTGCCGTGAGTATAGTGGTAATAAACTTTATAAGATTGCTTCAGGTGCTAGCGATTATGACTTTAATTGGACTGAGACGTTGATGAAGAATGTGGGAACGAGGATGAAAGGACTTTCTTTGCATTATTATACATGTTACACATGGAATGGTTCTAAGGGAAGCGCAACTCAGTTTGATGATGACCGTTATTATTGGACAATGGCAAAGTGTGGTGTCGGCATCGAAGAAGTGCTTGATAAGCAGATTGCTATTATGGATAAATATGACCCAAAGAATAAAGTAGGGCTTCTTGTTGACGAATGGGGAACATGGTGGGATGAAGAGCCGGGTACTATTAAGGGGCATCTATATCAGCAGAATACTATGCGAGATGCACTTGTGGCTGCTGTTTCTTTGAATACTTTCCATCAATATACCAAGCGCGTTGTTATGACAAATATTGCTCAGGTGGCTAATGTGTTGCAAAGTATGGTATTTACGAAAGATGATAAAATGGTACTCACGCCAACTTATTATGTTTTTAGAATGTATACACCAAATATGGAGGCTGTAAATATTCCTGTTGATGTGAAATGTGATACTTTTACGGCTGAAAATGAGCGTGAAAAGGATGCCCAGCGTGTTGCTCCATATATCAGCGCTTCTGCGTCAAAATCGTCTGATGGATCTGTTACCGTCAACCTTGCTAATGTGGACCTTAAGCAGAGCAATAAGTTGGTGATTGACCTTGGTGGATTAACAGGAAAAATTATTAGTGCAGAAATTTTGACATCTAAGGATGTGCACGATTATAATACATTTGATAAGCCTTCTGTGGTTGCGCCTACAGCATTTAAGAATGCAAAGATTTCTAAGGGCAAACTTATTGTTGAAATGCCAAAGGCTTCTGTAGTTGTACTACGTATTAAGTGATTTGTAATTATTGACAAATTAGGCATGTCTAAGTAGAATGTTTTTCTACGAAAATCCTGTTGTCTCAGAATATTTTTCTTGGAGAATGTTGCATAAAATTGTACCAAACAAAATATGAGATTTTTCGAAAAATATTAGAATTTTTTGTATTGGTTTGGTATTAGCGTTAATTTATCTTAAAAATAGCGTGTTTTTGAATGACTTTCTTGTAAAAAGATGTGAATTTTTGTATATTGCAACATTCATCTAACGATGAAGTTTCGTACTTGATTTCTACTTGGGCTGAACATAAATTTAAGGTGTTTGAATTTGTTATTTTACATCGAAGAAATTTGTGGTCTGTTACGAAGGAAATACGAAGGTATTACGAAGCGTTGTCGAAGGAACTGGGGTAGAGAAGTATGCCCATACGAATATGATTTTTTCTTACTTCAAAATAACATGAAAGTTGCAAAAGAAAAAATAACTTAAAAATGGCTTTTCCTTGGAATATTTTTCTTTAGAAAGGCGAGAGCTTCTAAGCTTCCTATATTTTGTTGAGATTCTAGGTATTCTATACGTTATAGGTTTTCCTGGCTTTTCGTATCACTTGTTTATTTTTATTACTTTTTTTCTTTCCTTATAAAGCTGGTAAGAGTTGATGATGTTGTGCCATACGGAGTAGAAACCACCAGCCATTGCTGTTACTGGATTCATGAAAGTGGCACCGGTCCAAATGGCAAATACTGTGTTCTTTTGTCCAAGGGCTTGGGTGCCTGCTATGTCTTCGTTGAAATGTATTCCGATAAATCTTCCTATTATGAATTGTAGAATACAACAAATTAAACTTGCTACGGCTATTCCAATAAGGGCTATAAGTGGCTCATTACTATGAACAATGGCTTTTACTGTTATGCCGATGGCTAATGCAAGTGCTACAATCCATAGGTTGAATGCTAAATTCTTGTATGAGATTATTTTTTTATGTAATTTTGGAGCTATAATCTCAATTGTGAAAGCAAGTAATAGAGGAAATATTAGGGTTGGGAATACTTTGTGAAGAATCATGAGAAATGAAGTCATGAAGGACATGTCTTTAGGGGTGTCATGAAGCAAAGGTACTATAGCTGGAATGATGATTGAGACTGCGAGGTTTATAAGGCATGTGTAACATACTACTGCGCTGGCGTTGCCGTGCAGTTTACTTGTTACAACGGAAGCTGCGGTTGCAGTAGGACATATCATACAGAGCATGGCACTTTCTATGACTACTTTCCAGCTTGTGTCAGGATTGGTAATAATAATACTTCCTAAACCAACAAAGGATAATACCTGTACAAGCAGAGGCCAAAGCATCCAAGATTTTGGCTTTAGCTGCTTGGGACTTATCTTACAAAAGCTTACAAATAGCATGCAGAAGATTAGCGAAGGTTGTATGTATTCGCTTATTGCTTTGTTCATAAATGCATGAGTGCTGTCAAGTGAATGTATATTTACATAAATGAAATATGCTGCCACACCTGAGAGCATAGAAATTGGGAGTGACCAGTTTTTGATAAATCCTACAATCTTCATACCTGTTTTCTTTACTGCTTATTTTTCGTTTTCTAATATTTCTTGTAATTTTAGCATCTCGTCTCGATATTGTGCTGCAAGCATGAAATCCAAATCCTTGGCGGCTTTTTGCATGAGTTTTCGTGTATGCTCGATAGCTTTTTCCAACTGTTCGTGATCCATTTCCTTGACGATAGGGTCTTCGGCAGCCTTGACAAAAGACTCATCGACGTATGCTTTACCGATATAGTCGACTTTTTTACCTTCGTGAATAGCCTTTTGGGCTTTCTTGATTTGGGTTGGGGTGATGCCGTGCTCTTCGTTGTATTGCATCTGTTTTGCACGTCGACGATTGGTTTCATCTATAGTAAGCCTCATACTTTCTGTGATTTTATCGCCGTATAGAATGGCCATGCCGTTTACGTTACGTGCTGCGCGTCCTACAGTTTGTGTAAGCGCTCTATGGCTGCGCAGGAAACCCTCTTTGTCTGCGTCAAGGATGGCAACAAGTGAAACCTCTGGCAAATCTAAGCCCTCACGAAGAAGGTTGACGCCGACTACGACATCAAATTCGCCCGCTCTTAGTTTGTCAAGGATTTCTACACGTTCAAAAGTGTCGATGTCACTATGTATATAGCTACATTTTATGCCGTTGTTCAATAGGTATTCTGACAATTCTTCGGCCATACGCTTAGTGAGGGTGGTGACAAGGACTCGTTCGTTGACCTCAATACGTTTTTGTATTTCTTCCATAAGGTCGTCTACCTGATTTTCCGTTGGCCTTACTTCTATCTTTGGATCAAGTAGTCCTGTCGGACGGATAAGTTGTTCAACAATCACACCTTCAGACTTTTCTAATTCGTATGGGGCTGGTGTTGCGCTGACATATATTGTCTGTTTTGTCAATTCTTCAAACTCATCAAATTGCAAAGGACGATTGTCTAAGGCAGCAGGGAGTCTATATCCATACTCAACAAGAGTGGTCTTTCGTTTACGGTCTCCGCCATACATGGCTCTAATCTGTGGGATAGATTCGTGGCTTTCGTCGATGACTACCAAAAAGTCTTTTGGGAAAAAGTCTAATAGACAATATGGACGCTCGCCAGGTTTACGACCATCGAAATATCTGGAATAGTTCTCTATGCCTGAGCAATGGCCTAATTCACGAATCATTTCAAGGTCATTCGTTACTCGAAGTTCCAAAAGTTGTGCTTTTGCAACATCTCCAATTTCCTCGTAGAATTTTAAACGCTCGTGGAGGTCGTCTTCTATCATGTGGATTGCCGTCTGTGTCTTTTCCTTTGAGGTCATGAAAAGATTGGCGGGGTAGATCTTATAATCCTGAAAAGTGGTTATTATAGAACCTGTCAACGGGTCTATTTCTTGAATGGATTCTATTTCGTCCCAAGCAAAACATATACGAACTATCTTCTCATCGTATGCTAAATATACATCTACATTTTCGCCTTTTACTCTAAAATGGCCTCGAGTGAGTTCTAAGTCATTTCTTACATAAAGGCTGTCAACGAGTTTTCTGAGAAATACGTTTATGTCGAGTGATTGTCCTACTTTCAGTTCGGTTATGTTCTCGCTGAAATCCATAGGGCTTCCCATACCATAAATACATGATACGGACGAAACGACGATTACGTCATTTCGACCAGAAAGAAGGGCAGATGTTGCAGCAAGTCTTAGGCGGTCGACTTCTTCGTTTATGGCTAAGTCTTTCTCTATGTATGTATCCGTAGAAGGAATGTAGGCTTCTGGCTGGTAGTAGTCGTAGTAGCTTACGTAATATTCTACAGCATTATTTGGAAAGAAGTTCTTCATCTCCGTATATAGCTGGTGGGCCAAAGTCTTGTTGTGACTTAGGATAAGTGTGGGCTTATCTATGTTCTTGATTACATTCGCAATAGTGAATGTCTTACCAGAACCTGTTACGCCTAATAAAACCTGAGCGGGAATGCCGTCTAATACTCCTTGAGTAAGTTGCTCAATAGCCTCAGGTTGATCACCTGTTGGCTCATATTGAGAAGTGAGTTCGAAATCCATGCTGCAAAATTACTTCATATTTGCTTAACTTATCCTAAAAACAATTAATTTTTAGCCTATTATTGTTAAATTTTGATTTTGAGGTGTTGATTATCTCATTATGATTGCGTAACTTTGCAAAACATTTTAAAATGACAATGAAAAAGTTTTTCGGTTTACTATTGTTTTCTTCACTCTTTTTGGGAGCTTGCAACTCTTATAATGAAGTACTGAAAACTACAGATTACGATTATAAATACGAGGCTGCTAAGGAGTATTATGCTGCTGGCAGTTACACACGTGCTTATCAAATTTTGGAGGAATTGATTGTTCCTTTCAAAGGGTCTGATAGAGCGGAGGAGTCTCTTTATATGCTATCGATGTGTCATTATAATCTCAAGGATTATGAAACATCATCTCTTTTCTTCGACCGCTACGTGAAGACTTATCCAAAGGGAGACTATACGGAACTTGCAAGGTTCTATAGTGCAAGAGGTAATTTCTTGCAGTCACCTGACCCAAGATTGGATCAAAGCCCTACATACTCTGCAATCAATAAATTGCAAGAGTTCCTCGATTTCTATCCTTACTCAACTCGTAGGGAAGATGTGAATGATATGATTTTCCAACTACAGGATCGTCTTGTACAGAAGGAATATGATGCTGCTGAGTTGTATTATAATTTGGGAAATTATACTGGTAACTGTCTGAATGGTGGCAGTAATTATGAGGCTTGTATCATTACCGCGGAAAATGCTTTGCGTACTTACCCTTATACTAATCTACGTGAGGATTTGTATATGATGGTTTTGCGTGCTCGTTATGAATTAGCTACTCAAAGTGTGGAAGATAAGGCTGATGAACGTTTCCGACAGGCTATTGATGAGTATTATGGCTTCAAAAATGAGTTTCCGAATAGTAAATATATAAAGGAAGCGGATAATATCTTTAAGCATGCAAATGCTAAGATAAAAAATGAGTTCAATTAAAGATTGAAATGTGTTTACACATTATTTATTAGAATAATAACAATATTTAGTATATTAAATTATGGATTTCAAAAAAACAAATGCACCTACAACAACTGTAACTCGCGACTTGATGGATCTTTGTCGTGATACTAATAACATCTACGAAAGTGTTGCTATTATTGGTAAGCGTGCAAATCAGATTTCTGTTGCTGTAAAGGATGAATTGTCTAAAAAGCTTCAGGAATTCGGTACTTCTAACGATAGCCTTGAAGAGGTGTTCGAGAATGAAGAACAGATTCAAATCTCTAAGTATTATGAGCGTCTTCCTAAGCCAACTCTTATTGCTACACAGGAGTTCGTTGAGGATAAGGTTTATTATCGCAATCCATCAAAGGAGGCATCGGACAGACTTGCATAATTGTTAGATATGATACAACGAATACAAACTGTTTACCTCGCCCTTGTACTCATTTTCTCATTTGTGGGATTGATGACTACAATGGGCGAGTGGACTTTTAAGGGGGATACGGTTGCTGAATTTTCGAATTTCGCATTTTATACTTATGGTGCTTTTGAGGCTTATGATAGCTGGGGGCCTTTCTGCTTAGGAGTTTTACTCATTATGGTTATGTTCCTTACTCTTATGAGTATTATGCTTTTTCGTAAACGTATGCGCCAGTTGCGTTTGACTATTGTTAGTACCATTCTTTTGGTAGGATATGTTATTGCATACGCTCTTTTTGCGTATAAGTATGATTTGTCGTTGCTGAATTTTGCACCTAATATGCCTGTGGAGTTTCATGCTCCTTTCTTGGCTGTATTGCCTGTGTTGAGTATTTTTCTTAATATTCTGGCAATTTGTGGTATTAGAAAGGATGAGGCTTTAGTTAGATCTTTAGATAGATTAAGATGATGTTTATGGTATGATATTTCATATTTGCTTTACATAATTGTAAAAAGAGAAAGAATTTTAGATAGTCATATAAAATTCTTTCTCTTTTTGTTTGCAGGTATGAGAAAAAGCCCTACCTTTGCACTCGCTAACGAAAAGGAAAGCAATCTAAGCAGAACTTTAGAAGCAAGAAAATTTGCGGAAATAGCTCAGTTGGTAGAGCACAACCTTGCCAAGGTTGGGGTCGCGAGTTCGAGTCTCGTTTTCCGCTCTCTTCGATGAAGAGTGATACACGATTGGCCCATGTGGCGGAATGGTAGACGCGCTCGTTTCAGGTGCGAGTGTTGAAAGACGTGCAAGTTCGAGTCTTGTCGTGGGCACTTCGAATCAAAAAGTATACCCAAGTATGGAGAGGTGGCGGAATGGTAGACGCGCTACTTTGAGGGGGTAGTGGGCTCAGCCCGTGGGAGTTCGAGTCTCCTCCTCTTCACACTAAAATAATGCTTCAGTAGCTCAGTCGGTTAGAGCACCTGACTGTTAATCAGGGGGTCGTTGGTTCAAGCCCATCCTGAAGCGCAAAACAAAAACCGAAGAATTTAATTCTTCAACAATGCGTCCTTAGCTCAGTTGGTAGAGCAATTGACTCTTAATCAATGGGTCCAGGGTTCGAGCCCCTGAGGGCGTACAAAGTTTGAAATATACCACTACTTTCAAACTTTTTTGGAGAGATGGCAGAGTGGTCGATTGCACCGGTCTTGAAAACCGACGTACTGAGAGGTACCGGGGGTTCGAATCCCTCTCTCTCCGCAAAAGTCGCTGATTATCAGCGACTTTTATTTTTTCACAGCCAATTTTTGTTTGTGTCATTAACTCAAGCTTGGGGA
>JAILIJ010000236.1 GCA_024695315.1 Bacteroidaceae bacterium | reverse complement strand
TAAAAAATTTGCAAACATTTATGCAAACTAATATATTTGTGCAAGACAAAAGGAAAAAATTAGGAGAAATGTTAATAGAAAAAATAGCATAAGGGATAAAAAATTATTAGGTTATTAAGAATTTAAGTTATTAGTTTAGTTAGTATTAGGTAAGATTGTGAATAGGATACGATTCAGAGGGGAGGATATAAAGTGAACAGAAAGATGCAAAGACTAAATCTTTGCATCTTTGCTGATGTATATACGGAATACACATCATGATTATCTTTCATAAATGCTCACTCATGAGCAAAGTGAGCACAAAATAGGACGAATATTGTTATCACATATTCGTATTTATAGAACAAAGCAAGAAATAATAGGAAAATTATGACAAAATGAAAGATTCTTGTCTTTTCATTTTTTGTATTTTTTAATTAAAAACGTACCTTTGCACACGATTACGATAAATAATCAGGTAAATCTCAAAAAAAGATAAAAATCAAATAAAATAACTAGGGGTTTAATAATAATTTCAGGTTTGTTTATTCAGGGTAATTAGTTTAGAGGGATGTAAATATAGATGAACAATTCAGGGTGCACAAGTCGCGAGACCTAAGCACCCCTTTTTTATACTTTATATTATACAAAATGTCTTACTCTTCCGAAACAGAAAGACTATCCTTGAACAGATCGAATTGTTCGGCATAACCATTAAAGACATTTATATCAACATATCCTTTAATACCTTTAACACGTCCGTATGGCGTAAGTTGCCAAAACAACAATTTAACCTCAGGACGATATGCTCCGTAACGAGCAATCCAAACTTGATATTTTTCACAAATGTCAGGAGCTTTAACAAGATGTTCCTTAATAAATTTCTGACTTACATATAATATTGGACGTTTACCTGTTTTAGCCTCAACGGCAGTCATCCATACCCTAATGGCATCAAACAATTTTTCTTCACCTCCATATTTCGCAATCTGCCTGTTCGTCGGCTCTACATCAAGGACAGGCGGCAAATCAGACTCTAAAATTTGAGTATTATTCAAGAAGTACCTTGCTTGCTTAAGCGCATCGACTTTGATTGAAAAGAAATGGTAAGCCCCACACTTTATACCATGGCGCCTGGCAGCCTTCGCATCAGAAGAATAATATCGACTTTTTATTGTGATACCTTGGGTTGATTTGATATATACAAAAGAAACCGGATAATCAATTGAATCTGCAGCATCAGCACTATTCTTATCCCCCAAATGAGTAATACGTAAATTCTTCCAATCAATTCCGTAAACCCTACGACCTATTTCATGCTGATAACGCGATATATCTATGCCATAGACGCGATATGAATTATATATCATACGCTCTCCCCTATACTTATTTTCGCTCCACTCACCAGCTTTAACCATCTCACCATCCTTGACATAAAAACCATTTCCATGTCGCTTGCCATTATGCCATTCACCCTCATAATATCCGCCATCCTTATATTTAAACACACCTATACCCGTTGGTTTTCCTTCATAAGTCATCTGACCGCGATACGTACCAAGCGAATCCGTGAAAGTCCCCTTAAGCAAAGAATCAACATCGGTTTTACCGAGTACTTTATATCCCAAAGTGTCAGCTTCACCAATATGATGGCATGTAACAGGAGTGAAACCATTAAATCTTCCTCCGCGTGTAAACATTGGTAAATCAGCAAATGCATCTTTCAAAGCCGTCAAACGTATCTTTTTCTTCTTATATCTAAGCACATAGACACTATCTGACATTTCATAGCTGAAATCACAAATCAAAGGTAATGAAACAGCAAAAGATCTTGTCGGTAAAACCATAGAATCTGTTTGAAGAATTATTGCAGCTTTAGGAAGATGAGCCTTCTGTAAAGAGGACACATATTCATCTTTTTCTTTCACAAAAGGCAAAACACGACAATTAACCTTCTGCATCAAAGAATCGCCATTTACAGAGATATTATATTTGGATATAGGGCGTATGGTAATATTCTCACTTGCTCGCAAATTATTCAACACATCCAAATATCTTCTTGCAGCACGAAGCTTTTCATTATTTTCAACGGCAAAAGATGACACACGATCAAACTCGTTATCCATTAAATCGTGTACAGAAAGATAATAATCAAGTTCACTTTTAATATCTTCCATTCCTCGAATGTCTGACTTCAATCTCAAGATATTTAGTCTCAAAATAATATCAACATCTAAAGAATAGCTCTTTGCAATACTATCCACATCTGGAGAAAAATCATGTGCAAGAATAGTACCGTAACATGAGGGGATATAGGACTTTTCATTAATCCATACTCCTGTAGAATAATACGATTTTAACGCATTGTTCTCCAACGAATCCAAATGTAAAAAAACACTATCAGCCGACATTTCTCTAAAATATAAAATATCCTTGCCATTAGCGGTAATAGCATATCCTGTCCTATGTTGTACAAGGACAGCAACGCGACGCATTTCTGCTGCTGAATAAGTACGATTGAGGTAAAAAATCTCAACTATCCCCAATAAAATAACAATGGTAAGAATTACTATAAAAGTAACCCTTACCCATGTTTTTTTCATTATATCCATATATTATTTTAGAATGAATATGAAAGTCCGAGAGTCAGATACTCCTTAAACTGGAAATATCCAAGGTTATCATCCTTATATTTTGGATTACGATTATCATCAAATCGCCATAATGTATAGAAATCTGCTGTTAAATACTTATTAAATGAGAAAGAAAAAGCATTCTCCATTTCCATTTCAACATACTCGTAAGTTGTGTAATAATATAGTCGACATCTCCAAGAAAGATTAGACAATAACTTGAAAGAATGTGTATACTCCAAACGGGAACCGAAGTCGTGAGTCACGCTTTCATCAATCATACTATATGCGGAATGAATGTTCTCATCGTCAGAACCTATATAACGTAATTTATAAGAAAGTGGGAGCAAAGCCAATGACAAAGAATTGTCAGGATTTTTCAATTTTGGCTTATAATCCATACCGATAGATGCGTTGACATCCAAAGGAGCAAGGAAATTAGAATACTCTTTTCTATCATTTGACTTATAACCTGGCAAGAACTGAGTATAAGCCTGCATAGAGAAAGTATAGTACCAAGAAGACTTGCTTGCCTTTACTCCAAACTTTGAATTGAGATTGATCTTATCATTATTAGTTAAGAAATTATGGCAAGAGTCACTTGAAGTAGTTACAAATCCAAGGCGTAAGTCAAGTGAGTTATCCCACTGTATTCTCTTCTGGTCGTTATAATTGGCAGAAAGAAAAAGTTGAGAAAGCATTGTTCCATTATTATCTCCACCTTTATACCAATTCTCAGACATATAGTTTTGTGTAAATTGCAAAGAAAATCGACCTGTAGTCTTCCAAAAATTAGGTTTAGTAACCTGTAGATCCACATCAAGCGGGCCTACGACCTCTGTCACATCATGTATAATACTAGAATTGTCAAATATATCTTCTAACTGTTCACTTGCAGGTTTTGCCTCCTGTGGCTGATCTATCAAAGATTCGCCCTCAAGTTGTGTGTCATAATGAGAGAAATGTGCAGGAGAAGTAGTATAAACAGAAGCAAGCAAATCGTCTACACTTCTATTTATTTCGTCTCTATATTGCATAGCCTCAGATTCTGACTCAAATTCAGAATCCTCATCCCAATCAATATCAAGACTATTCTTGACTGCAGAACTATAATACATACCCTGTCCTATCAATTTGAACAAATAGGGGGAAAGAGTCACATCAGACTCATCAGACGTGCTTAAACTTTCAGATGCTTTGGCCGCCAACTGATTAGAAAACGCACTACCAACAGAATCCGCATATTGAGTGATGCGAGTCTTACGTGCCGAAGAATTGGTACGTACCGTTTTTGCAACCAAATTAGGACATAATATACATGCCACAAGTAAAATGATAATACACTTTTTCATAAATTAAGATTATTTTTTCTGCAAATGTAAGCATTTGTTGTGTAAGTTGAAAATCATTAAGGTGTTTTTCTTAAAATAAGTCACACAATTGCCCCATAAATGTCGTTTTTTATCAATTTGCAAGCAAAAAATTTTCTCACGTCATATAAAAGTGCTATATTTGCAACCCGATAGCGGATTGTGTCAGCGAGACGAGTTGAACGGTTCATTAAACAGACACGAAAACTATTAAACATTATTATAAACATCTAAATTTTCAAGGACTATGCCAAACGGTAAGAAAAAGAAAAGACACAAGATCTCTACTCACAAGCGTAAGAAGAGACTGAGAAAGAATCGTCATAAGAGCAAGTAAATTTTGCCTTCTTAACGGCGAAAGACAAAAGACAGACTGTTAGAGCTTATGGTCCTTCGTGGGAGCCATGCTTTATAGTTTGTCTTTTTTAGTTAAATGCAAACTTCTCCTTTTTCGGAGAAGAACTAACAAAAAGCAAAAATGACAAGCGAACTTATCATCGACGCACAGCCCAAAGAGGTAACAATAGCCTTACTCGAGGACCAACGATTGGTTGAGTTCCAAAAAGAAGGGCAAGATTCAAAGTTCTCTGTGGGTAACATTTATGCAGGCAAGGTAAAAAAAATTATGCCTGCGCTAAATGCTTGCTTTGTGGATGTCGGTCATGAGCGCGAAGCATTTCTGCATTACCAAGATTTAGGTACACAATTTCTCTCGTTAGAGAAATATGTAAAGCAAGTTGCTAGCGACAGAAAAAAGCTTGCCCCTATGTATAAGGCAGGAAAACAACCTGACTTAGCAAAAGACGGCAGCATACAAGACGTGTTAGAAGTCGGACAAGAGGTAATGGTACAGATTACCAAAGAGCCAATCAACACAAAAGGACCACGTCTAACAGGCGAAATTTCATTTGCCGGACGATTCCTCGTATTGATGCCATTTACTGACAAGGTTTCTGTATCATCAAAAATCAAATCCAAGGAAGAACGAACACGTCTGAAGCAGCTCATACAGAGCATCAAACCAAAACAGTTTGGTGTCATCGTACGTACTGTAGCTGAAGGCAAGAGAGCAGCAGAACTCAACAACGAACTTTCTGTACTCATAGAAAGTTGGAATGAGTGCATGACAAAGATACAGCAGGCAACAGACTTACCTGTACTCGCCCACGAAGAAACTGGACGAACAGTATCTATGCTCCGTGACCTTTTCAACCCTTCATACGAAAGCATCCACGTCAACAACGAGGAAGTGTATAAAGAGGTAAAGAAATACGTGTCGCTCATAGCTCCTGACAGAGAAAAAATTGTAAAACTCTACAAAGGAGAAGTACCTATCTTTGACAACTTTTCTGTTACAAAACAGATCAAATCTGGATTCGGTAAAGCAGTAAGCTACAAACGAGGAGCCTATCTCATTATTGAACACACCGAAGCTCTTCACGTTGTTGACGTGAATAGCGGTAATCGCTCAAGAGGCGTTGATGGACAAGAAGCAAACGCATTTGAAGTCAATATGGGGGCTGCAGAAGAATTAGCACGCCAACTTAGACTTCGAGATATGGGCGGAATCATTGTAGTTGACTTTATCGACATGGACACAGCTGAACACAGGCAGAAGCTCTATGAGCACATGACTGAGTTGATGAAAAACGACCGTGCTAAGCATAATATTCTTCCACTTAGCAAATTTGGTCTCATGCAAATCACTCGTCAAAGGGTAAGACCTGCGATGGATGTCCACGTAGAAGAAACGTGTCCTACTTGCTTCGGCAAAGGAACTATCAAATCGTCAATATTATTCACAGACACACTTGAGAACAAAATTGACTATGTTGTCAACAATCTTGGCATGAAGAAATTCACGCTCTATGTTCACCCTTACGTTGCTGCATACATCAATCAGGGCTTTATAAGCCTATACAGAAAATGGCAACTTAAATACGGTTTTGGATTTAAACTTATTTCCGACCAGTCATTAGGCTTCCTTCAATATATCTTCAAAGACAAGAAAGGAAACGAAATCAACATGACAGAGGAAATTGAAACTGTATAGGGATAGACTCTACAAAACAAAAAAAACAAAAGCGGTAAGAACATGAGTTCTACCGCTTTTATTTTTTCATTTGTCATTATTTTCTTATGAGAATGATATCACCCCTCTGTGGTACGAAGCCCTTTTTCTTATAATTAATTTTATAAAGTGTTTTTGATTTTACTCCATATTTTTGAGAGATAGTATACATTGTCTCACCAAACTGAACTTTATGCCAATATCCACGGTAATTCTTATCAGCTTTTAAACGTTTTTTCTGCAAGAAAACGTTCATACCAGTTGAAAGAATGGTATTTCTGTTGGCCTCATTATACTTTAGAAGTTTATCAAATTCTATACCCTTTTCCTTAGAAATAGAATACCAAGTATCACCTTTTCGTACAACAACACATTTTAGATGATTTACAGAATATACCGTGTGAAGCGAACGATTTCTTGTATATCTTGTAGTTTTCGCTTGCTTATATTTACGACGAGAAACAACTTTTGTCTGTTCCTTTTCAGCTTCCACATATTCAAAATTCCCTTCATCAACTGCTACCTCTTCCTCTTTCATCTCATCCTTACCAGCATAATCATACTGATGTAAATCATAGTCATCAATAATCTTTATCAACCTTTCTGCATAAGTTGGAAGAGTTGCATATCCACATGCCTTTAATCCTTTTGCCCATCCACGATAATCATCTGGTGCAAGTTTAAAAAGGCGCGCATAACGGTCGCGCTTTAAGAAAATAGAATGATCTTCGTAGCTCTGGCTAACATAATCATACTTTCGGAAACACTCTCCTTTTTTATCATCATCATGGCGCACAGACGCTCCACTCCATGAAGATCCACACTTAATACCAAAATGATTATTGGATCGTTTAGCCAATTCTCCTTGTCCTGCCCCACTCTCCAGGAGAGCCTGAGCAAGGGTAATACTAGCAGGTATGCCATGCTTATTCATTTGTTCGATGGCAATCTGCTTATATTGTTCAATATACTTAACATAGGCGGCACTCTTATTTTGACCATTTGCCATGACAGCAAAAGCAAAAAACATACATGCCAGGGTGTGTTTTGCTATATTCATAATGATTTTTAAGCGTTAATTACGCACTGGATGATAATCTTAGATAAAATAATAGCGCAAAGATATGAAATTAATGGCAAAAAAATTATTATTCATAAAAAATTATGCATTATCTTTGAACTATAAATTAGAAAACGTACATTATGGAAGAAATTGACATTAAAATTAAAGTCACAAAGAAAAGTGACAATGAACTGACTGAAGATGAAAAAACTTTAGTCGAAAAAGCAAAAAATGCCACTTTCCGCAGCTATGCACCATACTCACATTTCTGTGTAGGAGCAGCCGTTTTACTTGAAGACGGAACTATCGTGACCGGCAATAATCAAGAAAATTCGGCTTATCCATCTGGACTTTGCGCAGAACGCACAACTATTTTCTACGCTAATTCCCAATATCCAAATTTGAAAGTAAAGTGTCTTTGTATAGCAGCTCGAGATTCAAGTGGAAAATTCACCTCGCGTCCTATATCACCATGTGGAGCATGCAGGCAAGTAATGTCTGAGACAGAAGACCGAGGCAAAGAACCTATGAAAGTTATTCTCTACGGAACAGAAGGCAACTATATCATAAATTCAGCAAAAGATCTTCTACCAGTTTCTTTCGACGCTTCCTTTTTATAAAATATAAAATGTAGTCAAGCAACAAATCACTTGACTACATTTTTATTATATTATTCATACATTTGTGCACGGAGTTCCTTAATTGAATCAGAATGTACGTACTCATCATACTCCATCAATTTATCTATACTGCCCTTAGGAGTAAGTTCAATGATACGATTTGCCACAGTCTGAATAAACTCGTGGTCATGACTTGCAAACAACACATTTCCCTTAAACTGTTTCAAGTTGTTATTGAAAGCCTGAATACTTTCAAGGTCAAGGTGGTTTGTTGGAGTATCAAGAATCAGACAGTTAGCATTCTTAAGCTGCATCCTTGCTATCATACAACGCATTTTTTCTCCTCCGGAAAGCACATTTACTTTCTTTAATACCTCCTCACCTGAGAAAAGCATACGTCCCAGATATCCCTTAAAGAACACATCATTTCCTTCTCCATACTGACCAAGCCACTCAACAAGATTCTTCTCAGACTGGAAGAAAGCTGTATTATCAACAGGAAGATATGCTGTGGTAATTGTAACACCCCACTTATATGAACCGCCCTGCGCTTCTCTATTACCATTTATAATTTCGAAAAGAGCTGTCATGGCACGAGGATTATGACTGAGGAACACAACCTTCTGTCCTTTTTCAACTGTGAAAGAAATATTGTCAAACAATACTGTTCCATCTTCCTCAACGGCCTTCAGGTTCTCAACCTCAAGAATCTGGTTACCTGGTTCACGTTCCATCTGGAAAATAATACCTGGATATTTACGAGTAGAAGGTTGAATCTCATCCACATTAAGTTTTTCGAGCATCTTCTTACGAGAAGTCGTCTGCTTCGACTTAGCTGCATTAGCAGAGAAACGGCGGATAAACTCTTCCAATTCCTTCTTTTTCTCATCAGCCTTGGCCTTCTGGTTTTGAGCCTGCTTAAGAGCAAGTTGTGAAGACTCATACCAGAAAGAATAGTTACCAGCAAAAAGATTAACCTTATTGAAGTCAATATCAACGGTATGTGTAGAAACTGCATCAAGGAAGTGACGGTCGTGAGACACAACAAGTACTGTATGTTCAAAATTAGCCAAGAAATCCTCAAGCCATTCTACGGTATCAAGGTCGAGGTCATTGGTTGGCTCATCAAGAAGCAAGTTATCTGGATTACCATAAAGAGCCTGAGCAAGCATGACGCGAACCTTTTCCTTACCTGTAAGTTCACTCATCATCTTTCCATGCAAAGCTTCTTTTATACCAAGACCAGACAAAAGTTGTGCAGCATCACTTTCAGCATTCCATCCATCAAGTTCCGCAAACTTCTCCTCCAATTCTGCAGCACGTACACCATCCTCATCTGTAAAATCCTCCTTTGTATAAAGAGCATTCTTTTCCTGCATTATTTCCCATAGAACAGTATGTCCCATGAGTACAGTATCAAGAACTGTACAATCATTAAACTTATTGTGATCCTGAGAAAGTACACTAAGACGTTCTCCTGGACCTAGAGTAATAGTACCCTTTGTTGGCTCAAGTTCACCACTAATAGCTTTCAGGAGTGTTGACTTACCTGCTCCATTAGCGCCAATAACGCCATAAATATTTCCGTTAGTAAACTTCAAATTAACATCCTTATACAGGACACGCTTGCCAAACTGAATGGCAAGATCAGAGACTGTTATCATCTATCTAAAATATCTTTTTACTTAATTTTTTACACAATTTCATTCGATTGTCATTGGTATAATACACCACAAAATCTTTTCACAAAAAAATACCTATCAACTCCACCAATAACAAAATCGGCTGCAAAGATACAGAAAAAAAAGAAAAGAGAAAAGTTATTACGTAAAAAACAATTCATTACCCCTTCGCCATTCTTTTACAATTCATTTTCAAAGAATAATTTTCACATCAAATAAACAGAAAAGCTACCTCTACATAGAAAATATAACAAATTCTACCGAAGTCAAAAATCAACTTCAATTTGTTCGGTAACCCTTCGTTTCTCCTTCGTATATAATATACATCTACATTTTAAAATAATACAGACTTTTTACAAAAATATAAGACA
>JAILIJ010000232.1 GCA_024695315.1 Bacteroidaceae bacterium | reverse complement strand
TGTCTTATGTTGCAGTCTGTCAAAGATCTAATTTGCTTGTTTCGGGTAGTGTTTTGTGAGGCGGTAACCTCGTTGCTTCCCGAAAGCGAGTGCAAAGGTACGGACTTTTTCTAAACTGACAAATCCTTCAGCAAGTTTTTTTACGAAAATATGCATTTTTCCTGATTTTTGCTAAAAATCGGACAGGAGAGTTCCTTTTATGGGTGTTTTTGGTGAGAAAAATAGGATTTATAGGGGGTGGTTAAGGCTTTATAGGAGGAGATAAAATTTTATAGGATTTTCTAGGAAGACTAGGAAATTCTAGGCTTTCTAGGGGATTCTAATGGGTAGGACTTCCCTACTCACATAAAAAATACAATAAAAAATCTTTAGATGTTTTTTAGATATTATTATGAGGAGAAACAATGATTTATGTAGAAAAAGAAAAAAAAGACAAATGGAAACGTCTGGACATAGTTTTCTACCCCACCTCCTTCGGCAACCCTTCGTATTACCTTCGTATCGCCTTCGTAACACTTAGGTGATATTTGTTACTCAAAGCACCGTCAGATGAATGCACAAATATAACACTATTGGAAGCGAATTGCAAGTTTTTTCACAATTTATTTTCAAATTAGCTAAATTTCAGTCATATTTTAACGGTTAACGCTCCGCAATACATTGTACTGCAGAGCGTTATATTATAAAATAATTAGAAAGATTTTTTCAATCCGTATCCTTATAATAAAGTAATATTCTGTAAATGTGTAAAATATAAGATTTGCCTCACAAATAGAATATATCACACATTCTATATATACGTTAAATATAGAAAAATCTTATGGGATAATCTCCCTAACCACAATCATTTTTTCTCCAGACAAATCGACAAGGAAGAAATGTGGAATTCTAATGACCTTACCTTCATTAGTCTTATAGTGACTATGTACAGCCATCAAAGTACGTCCGTTGAAATCCTTGAACAACATACCATGTCCAAAATTAGCAGGAGTAATTGGATTTTGCTCATGAACCCATGGTCCATCCAAAGTTCCACTTTCAGAATAGGCAACTCCCTGTGTGTACACATCATATACCCAACTTGTCCATATCATGCCAAGTTTCCCCTTAGCAGTCTTGAAAAGAAAAGGTCCATCGGTTACTTTATTTGGTTTATCAGATCCATCAGGGTTCTTTTCTCGACTCCATGGTGAGTCACTAGCACGAAACATCAATTTTCTTTCTCCAATAGTGCCACTCAAATCCGGTTTCATTTGAATCTTTTCTATTGTTCCATTCAAATTCTGTAACCATTCATAGCAAAATACCATATATGGCTTTTTGTCTTTATCAATCCATAGTGTGCCATCAAGAGTTGGCATATCAGCTGGTAAATACTCTTTATCACTCATTGGAACATAAGGACCATCTGGTTTATTACTTACCAACACATGGCAGGCCCGCCTTTCTATCACATTATTTTCCACCGTATCAATCATAACCTTTTGATTAGTGAAGGTAGCAAAATAATAGTATTTGTTCTTATATTTATGTATCTCAGCAGCCCAAATCATTGGTCGAGGTCCCATCCAAGAAGTGGTGTCGACATTAGTGACCATAAAAGGTCCTGTCCAAGTCTTAAGGTTTTTACTTTTCCACATCATTCCCCCCGTACCTGTCATATAATAAGTACGTGTCGCCTTATCTGCCAAAACGAAAGGATCAGACAGACGGATTGAATCCAAAGGGATATTTTCTTTAACCTTTAGACGATGGTCATAATCCTGAGCATGTGTAAATGTTGCTAAAAACATCACAGCCAGAAAAGAAAAAATTGTCTTTCTCATGATAACACACCAATTTTAAGTAAAACATTAATATTATCAGGGTATGACTTTCCCCTACCACATATATCAATTCATTATTGCGAAGTAGTCGACAATACCCACCAAGTGGCTGTTTGAATCTACGACTAGCAAAGAATGAATTTTATGCTTTCTGAACATATTCTGAATTTCTGTAAGTTTTGCCTCCGGTCCGATTGTCTTTGGCGTTTTAGTCATAGCCTCAGAAACCGTAAGATTCAAGAAATTAGACTGTGCTCCTTCAACAGCACGTCTAATATCTCCATCCGTAATAATACCAAGTATTTTATCCTCACACATTACTACCCCAAGCCCCAACTTACCATTACTGATAAACAATAAAGCCTCAGACAATTTCATATCGGCAGAAATGATTGGGAAATTATCAGTATACATTACGTCTTTAACACGAGTAAGCAACTTTCTTCCCAAACTTCCTCCTGGGTGGAACATAGCAAACTCATTAGCTTTGAAATTGCGTTTTTCCATCAAGGCGCAAGCCAAGGCATCGCCCATAGCCAAAGCAGCTGTTGTAGAAGATGTAGGAGCGAGATTCAAAGGACAAGCCTCTCGTTTCACGCTTACAGAAATGTGAAAATCAGAATGTTTTGCGATGAGCGAATCAACATTTCCTGTCATGGAAATAATCTTTATATGTCGATCTTCTAGAGAATCGATAATGCGAAGCAATTCGTCAGTATTCCCAGAATTAGAAATCATGAGAACAACATCGTTCTCCATCACCATTCCCAAGTCTCCATGCAAAGCATCAAGAGCATTTATATAAATCGAAGGAGTTCCCGTACTGGCTAAAGTAGCTGCA
>JAILIJ010000022.1 GCA_024695315.1 Bacteroidaceae bacterium | reverse complement strand
ACTGGGAATCGAACCTGATTAGGAAAATATATAATGATGAATAGTATTATGTATATCATTTATTATACGGCATTTATGCTACTGAGTTTGGCAGCGATGGCCTTTACTCTCTATTATCTGTGGAAAATCTTTTTTGGTTTTTTCTTAGGGACATTAGCATTTCCCTCATTTGGTCTCAAATCATTTTTGAGTCATGTATGGGCATCCACATTATTATTAGCAGGATGGCCTATGATGCTTTGTATTTACTTAGACAAAGGGTACATATTGGACATTCCCTACCTTGGTATAATGACATTTGCAGGAGTGTCAATATGGGTATTGATTACGGCTTTTATGGGCTTCCATTTGGTAAAATCCTACCCTAATTGTTTTCAACATTTGAAGAAAAGATTTGGCGCAATAGATAAATATTTTCTTCTCGACGACAAGCATAATGAATGTGTATTATTTTTCAAAAATCACATATATCTAAGTGGGCGAATAATCAGAAAAAAAGATATATGCGCCATAGACTCATATTCTTATCGTAGCTATCTAAACGACCAGCCATTAGAAGTTTATCTTGGTTTCGGCGAAGAAGAAGCAATTATCGATTATCAGATTGCTGCAAAGCACATGGATCAGGATATGAATCACATGGTGGACGAATTAGCTAAGATTGTCGGCAAGAACAACGGAGACGTCTGTACTTATAAATCCGTCAAGGCAAGCAAAAAGGCCCACAAGAAAAATGAGAAGAAACGCGAGCATAATCGTCCTACGACAAAATTCAGAAAGATTGAAATGAACTAATGGCCCTCTTGCAATTCGCGTAATTCTCTCAATAAGAAACAAACCCTCAAACTAAAGGATTTCTTCAAAAAACAAGGAATAAAAAGATTGACAAAAACTCAGGAAATATTACATAAAGAAGATGTTGTGAAATATTAAAAACAGTTTTTGCAAATGTATTATGTATAGATATTTATTTTTTTACTAACTTTGCAAAAAAATATAACAACATTGGCCTTTGATGGTTACAATTCTATTGAAAGCCAACAAAAAAGGATAAAAATTAGGATGGAACAAAAGAATTTCAAGAGAACAACTGTTACATCAGCTCTTCCATACGCAAATGGACCTGTACACATCGGTCACCTTGCAGGTGTTTATGTGCCTGCCGACATATATGTACGCTATCTTCGCCTCAAAGGAAGAGAAGTACTCTTCGTAGGTGGATCTGACGAGCATGGAGTACCAGTCACTATTCGTGCTAAAAAAGAAGGATGTACAGTTCAGGATGTTGTTGACCGCTATCATAACATAATCAAGAAGTCATTTGAAGACTTCGGAATATCATTTGACGTTTATAGTCGTACGACTTCAGATATACATCACAAGTTCGCCTCTGACTTCTTCAAGAAACTTTATGACGAAGGAAAATTCATAGAGCAGACTTCAGAGCAGTTCTATGACGAGGAGACACATCAGTTCCTAACAGACCGCAACATCAAGGGTGAGTGCCCACGTTGCCACGCTGAGGGAGCATACGGAGACCAGTGTGAGAAGTGTGGTGCTACTCTTTCTCCAGACGAACTTATCAACCCTGTAAATGCCATCAACGGCAACCCACTCGTAAAGAAGGCTACTAAGCATTGGTACCTTCCACTCGACAAGTACCAGGGATGGCTTGAGGACTGGATTCTCAAGGACCACACAGAATGGAGAAGCAACGTGTACGGTCAATGTAAGTCTTGGCTTGACGGCGGTTTGAAGCCACGTGCCGTAACACGTGACCTCGACTGGGGTATCCCTGTTCCTGTAGAAGGAGCCGAAGGAAAGGTTCTCTACGTTTGGTTTGATGCCCCTATCGGCTACATCTCAAACACTAAGGAGATATGTGACGCACACCCAGAAAAGTACGGAAACTGGGAAAAATGGTGGCAGGATCCAGAGACACGCCTCGTACACTTCATCGGAAAGGACAATATCGTGTTCCACTGTATCGTGTTCCCATCTATGCTCAAAGCCCATGGAGACTATATTCTTCCAGACAACGTGCCATCAAATGAGTTCCTAAACCTTGAAGGCAACAAGATTTCTACCTCTAAGAACTATGCCGTTTGGCTTAACGAATACTTGGAGGAAATGCCAAACCGTCAGGACGAACTTCGCTATGTGCTTACTGCTAACGCTCCAGAAACAAAGGACAACGACTTTACGTGGGCAGACTTCCAGGCACGCTGTAACAACGAGCTCGTAGCCGTTTACGGTAACTTCGTAAACCGCGCACTTCAGCTCACACAGAAGTACTACAACGGAATCGTTCCTGAGTGCGGAGAATTGACAGAAACAGATAAGGCTACACTCGACGAATTTGTAAGCGTAAAGGGAAAAGTAGAAACTCTTATCGAAGCATTCAAGTTCCGTGAGGCACAGAAGGAGGATATGAACCTTGCTCGTATCGGTAACAAATATATTGCCGACGAAGAGCCTTGGAAGGTTATCAAGACTGACCCAGAGCGCGTGAAGACAGTAATCTACATCTCACTCCAGCTCACAGCAAACCTCGCAATAGCATTCGAACCATTCCTTCCATTCTCAAGCAAGAAATTGCGCGAGATGATTAACATGCCAGATGTAAACTGGGAGGAGCTTGGTAACACAAATATCCTGCCTGCTGGAAAGCAACTCGGCAAGCCTTCTCTCCTCTTCTCAAAGATTGAGGACGACGTAATCAAGTTCCAGATGGACAAGCTTGAGGCTACTGTCAAGGCTAACGCAGAAGCAAATGCAGAAACGGCTCCTGTTAAGGAAACTATCTCATACGACGATTTCTCAAAACTCGATATACGTGTAGCTACAGTTCTTGAGTGTGAGCGCGTACCAAAGATGAAGAAGCTCCTCAAGTTTAAGCTTGATGATGGCACTCCAAAGGGACGTACAATCGTGAGCGGAATAAGCCAATGGTACGAACCAGAGCAGCTTGTTGGCAAGCAGGTTCTCTTCATAGCAAACCTTGCTCCACGCGAATTCAAGAACGGTCTCGTAAGCGAAGGTATGATTCTATCTGCCGAAAACTGGGATGGTTCAATCTCCGTCACAACAGTTGAACATGCTGTAAAGGGCGGAAGTCAAGTTTGTTAAATTCAACAAGGTGAATAGTGGGGAAAAGTGTGGCCTAAAGTCTCACTTTCCACTATTCGCTTTTCACTTATAAAATAAATATGGCATTAAAAGCTGGTATAGTTGGACTTCCTAACGTTGGTAAGTCAACTTTATTTAACTGCTTGTCAAGTGCAAAGGCACAGGCAGCAAACTTTCCTTTCTGTACAATCGATGCACAACTCGGTCAAGTAAGTGTTCCTGACGAGCGACTAACAAAACTCGCAGAACTTGTACATCCAGGACGTATCGTACCTGCCGTATGCGACATCGTGGATATCGCAGGTCTCGTTAAGGGAGCAAGCAAGGGAGAAGGTCTCGGAAACCAATTCCTTGGCAACATCCGTGAGTGCGACGCCATCATACATGTACTCCGATGCTTCGACAACGGCAATATCGTGCACGTAGATGGCTCTGTCGATCCTGTCCGCGACAAGGAAATTATCGATACAGAGCTTCAGCTCAAAGACCTCGAAACTGTAGAGGCAAGAATCAAGAAGACTGAGAAACTTGCAAATGTCGGTCACGACAAGGATGCAAAGGTGGAATATGGAGTTCTTCTCAAATTCAAAGAAGCACTTCTTGCTGGTAAGAGTGCAAGAACCGTAGAACTCGAAAATGATGACGAGATAGCTGCCGCAAAGAATATGTTCCTGCTCACTACCAAACCAGTACTTTACGTTTGCAACGTGGACGATAAGAGTGCTAAGAATGGTAATGAATATGTGGAAAAGGTACGCGAGGTAATCAAGGGTGAAGATGCTGAACTTATGGTCATCTCCGCACAAACAGAAGCTGATATAGCTGAATTGGAAAGCTACGAGGAAAAGCAAATGTTCCTTGAAGATATGGGACTTGA
>JAILIJ010000021.1 GCA_024695315.1 Bacteroidaceae bacterium | reverse complement strand
GACAACCAATATCCCAACTCATCCGTCAATCCATACATTTAACGCACATTAAACGAACGTTAAAAATTTCGATAAGCTGCAAAATAATCACACATACCCTCATAAAATGATACTGAGAGAGTATCAAAAACGTTATTTTTTTAAGATAAATTATGATTACAAAAAGACTGAACCATAAAAAAAAAAGCGAATTAACAATTTTAGAGAAAGTAACAATAGAAAAATATCAAACGTGGCCATTTAGATGCAAATCGCTAATCCTGTGCCTATTAACTAGAGGAATTAAGCCTAATTAAAATTAACGGAATAGTTTTGTAACACAAAATAAAACTTATGTTACAACAATATTAATGAACAATATAACAAAAACATCTATCTTTGCCGCAGACTTAATTGATTGCACTAGCTAAAGACGAAAAAGTCTAACATACTAGGAAAACATTTTCTTACTAATACTAAAAACAACTATGAGCAGCACTAACAGACAATTAAAGACTATCAGCCTATTAGTTCTGATGTGTATAGTTCCTATATGGGCTTTCGCACAACAGAAAATAACGGTGAGTGGTACTGTAAACGACAGTGAAGGCCCTCTAATGAGCGCAGCTGTCAAAGTGAAAGGTACGCCTAAGGGCATTGTAACAGACATAAATGGAAAGTATACCATAGAAGTCGTACAAGGTCAAACATTGGAATTTTCCTTCTTAGGGTATGAAACGAAAACCGTTAAGGTTGGAACGAAAAAGATCATCAATGTAACCCTTTCAAATGATGACAAACTACTTTCCGACGTCGTTGTCGTAGGATACGGACAAATGAAACGTTCAGACATGACCGGTTCAGTTGTATCTGTTGACAACAAGTCAATCGAGAAATCGGTACCTACATCTATCGATCAAGTTCTACAAGGACGAGCAGCAGGTGTGCAAATTCAAAGTAACACAGGTACTCCTGGTGGTTCTACAAGTATCCGTATCCGTGGTACCAATTCTATCAATCTTACATCTCAGCCAATCTTTGTCATTGACGGAGTTGTCATTGAGACAAGCGTGGCTAACGGAGAAGAGGCCGCCAACCCATTGGCATCAATCAACCCTGCAGATATCGTCAGCATGGATATCTTGAAGGATGCAAGTGCAACCGCAATCTATGGTTCACGAGCTTCTAACGGTGTCATCATGATTACCACAAAGCAAGGACATAAGGGTGAGGCTAAGATCACATACGATGGATATGTAGGATGGCAAGGTCTACCAAAGCATCTCGACGTGATGGATTTGCGTGAATATGCAGCACATCACAACGACAGAGCTGACGCAGGCATCGTACAGTCAAGTAGCAACTACGTCACTCCTGAGCTCCTCGGATCAGGTACTGATTGGCAAAAAGAACTTTTCCAGACTGCATTCATGACAAGCCATAACATCGGAGTAACTGGCGGAAACGACAAGACCACTTATGCTCTCAACTATGGTTACATGAATCAAGATGGTATTGCTCTTGGTTCTGGCTTCCGTCGTCAGACTATTCGAGCAAACGTCAATTCTCAAGTTAAATCATGGTTGAAGGCTGGAACAAGTCTCTCTCTCTCAGACATACGTCAAGATATCGGTGTTGACCAAAACAATACCATTCTTAATGCTCTCAGACAGCAGCCAGGAGTTGCCGTAAGAACTGCTACTGGTACATACGATGGTCCAGATGACGTCTACATGCCTACTAACCCAGTTGCCATGGCAGAAATTCATGACAACTACGCTAAGAAATACAATTTCCGATTCAATGGATTCCTTGAAGCAACTATTCTTCCTGAATTAACTTTCAAAACTGAGATTTCTGGCGACTACAATTTCAATAATAACTATTACTACGAGCCAGACTATACATTTGGCGTTCTTGTCAGTGATGTACGTACATCAAAATGGAATAAGTTCATGAGCAAATATTGGTCATGGCGCAACCTGTTAAACTATGACAAGACATTCGCCGATGCTCACAAGATAAATGTAATGATTGGTTACGAGATGAGCCACTCTCATTGGGAGGCACAGGCTTCTACAGCTACAGGAATGTTGTCAAATTCAACAACCAGTCCTTCTGCCGGTGACATTACTCTCTCAACTGGTACAGGTAGCCCAGACAACAGCTCTTTGATGTCATATTTCGGTCGCGCTTTCTATTCTTACAAAGATAGATACCTCGCAACTTTCACTCTTCGTCGAGATGGTTCTTCAAAGTTCAGCAAAGGTAACAAATGGGGAAGCTTCCCTTCTGCAGCTCTTGCCTGGAAATTCTCTAACGAACCTTTCCTTGAAGAAAATGGCATTCTCAATAGCGGTAAACTCCGTCTTGGTTGGGGTAAGACAGGTAATCAGAATGTAAATAACTGGGCCAACATAGCATTACTCCGTAGCGTAACAACTCCATTCGGTGTGGGTGTTCTCAACGGCAATCATGCTAATCCAGACTTGAAGTGGGAGACAACAACATCTTATAACATTGGAGTTGACCTCAACTTCTTCGACAACAGAATCGAATTCATAGCAGACTGGTACTACAAGAACACTGAAGACCTTATTCTCCAGATTGCTCTCCCTGCACTGGCAGGTTCAAAGGGACCTGGTGCAGCCGACAACCCTTGGCAGAACATCGGTACTATCCGTAACACAGGTGTCGAGTTAACTCTCAACACAGTCAATATCGACAACGGAGATTTCCAGTGGCGTACCAACATCGTATACACAATGAACCGCAACAAGGTGAAGAGTCTTGACTCAAGCACAGCATCATTACCAACAAACATTCAGTCTGGTTCTGACGTTACGACGGTTACCAATACAGTTGTGAACCACGGAGTAGCTGAGTTCTGGGGTTATAAGGTAATCGGTCGATTTGACAAACCTGAAGATTTCTACTATAAGGATGCTAACGGCAATGTTAAGCAGGTGGCACTTCCTGAAGGTGCAAAGATTGAGGAAGGTAGTGTATGGATTGGCGACTATCGCTTTGCCGACCTAAATAATGATGGAGTCATCAATAAGGACGACTGTACTTTCATCGGCAATCCTGAGCCTAAGTTCACTTTCGGTTTCGGTAACACATTTACTTACAAAAACTGGGATTTAACAATCTTCTTCTCAGGAAGCGTGGGTAACAAGGTTGTAAACTATGCACGCCGCTGGCTTGAGAACCCATCAGAAAATACTAACCTTCTATCAACAGTTCGCAACTATGCCAATGTAACAAAGATTGATCCAGACGGTCCAGATGACTTCCGTAACTACTATGTATCAAATGCAAGTACTACAGATCTTCCTCGTCTATCAAATGCCAAGACAAATGAAAACAACCGTATGAGCGACCGATTCGTAGAAGATGGTTCATACCTTCGCCTACAAAACGTTAGTCTTTCATACACTTTGCCTAAGCGATGGATCAAATCTACACCAATAGAAAATCTGAAGCTTTACTGCAATATCCAAAACCTCTTCACCATCACTAACTATGATGGATTCGACCCAGAAGTGGGATGCTGCTACGGTAACTCACTCCTCAACGGAGTAGACTTTGGACGTTATCCTTCACCTCGAGTTTATACTGTAGGCGTAAATGTTGCATTCTAAAAACTTATCACTATGAAAAAAATAACGCTATATACAATTGCTCTTGCAGGCAGCTTTACACTCGGAAGTTGCTCTGACAGTTTCCTGGAGCAACAAAACACAACAAGCATCAATCAGGAAACATTCTTCGACTCCAACGAGGCGATAGAAAAGGCAATATACCCACTTTACAACTACGTGTGGGCTGACTTTAACAACAAGTTCTACTATGGTATGGGTGATGGACGAGCTAATAACATCACCGCACAGTATTCTGACTACATCTACCCTTATACAAACCTGAACGAGACTGCTCTCACCGATGGTTTGAATGATGCTTGGAATTCTTTGTACTCAGTAGTAGCACAGTCAAATAATGTTATCAACAACATCAAAGGCTATTCTGCATCAAACGTGTCAGAAGAGGCAAAAATCCAGGGAATAGCACAAGCAAGATTCATGCGCGGAGTAGCTTATTGGTACATAGCTTCTCTTTGGGGCGATGCCATAATCTACACTAACACTTCGGCAATCATCAACAATTATGCAACATTAGCTCCTTATCGACAGGCTGACGTCATGGAATTTGCCATCCGCGATATGGAATACGCAGCTAAATATCTTAATACGAAATCGTCTGTCACAGGATTCGTGAATAAGTATAGCGCTTACGGTATGCTGTCACGTATGTATCTCTCCATGGCCGGACTCATTAAGGAAGGTCAGTACAATGGTAGCCAAGACGAAATTGTTACAAACTTCAACCGAGGTGTACGCAATACC
Organism: Bacteroidaceae bacterium; assembly: GCA_024695315.1. GTDB lineage: Bacteria > Bacteroidota > Bacteroidia > Bacteroidales > Bacteroidaceae > Minthosoma. Next base: position 6,421 of record JAILIJ010000021.1, on the reverse strand, counting down.
TACTATCTTGATCTTGCAAAAAAAGCTGCACTTAAAGTTTGTGATGAATATGATGGTCAACTTGAGACAAACTATGGTTCTTTGTTCTCAACTATTTCTATGAGTGGAGCAGCTCCATGCTACCCTATCGAAGGTAATGCAAACAACTCTTCAGAGTCACTTTTCCAGTTACATTGGATTACTGGTTCAACAGATGCTGTTGGATGGGGATGCACTCAACAGATTACTGCTTTCTTTGGATGGTCAACTTCTGTTTGTGATGGAACAAACTGGGGAGGAGCTACATATTGCTCTTGGGACCTATGGTGCGAATATGACTCACAGGACCTCATCCGCAAACATTTCTCTTGCGCATGGCTCAACGAATACTATCCTGAGTTGAACCAGAAAAATGGAGGATACACATACGGAGTTGATGACAATCCTGGCAGCCAGGGAGCCAACATCAAGAAGTATGTCACAGGTACTAATGCAGACAACGGAATAAGCTATAAGCAGTCTTCAGGCATCAACACTCACATGCTACGACTTGCTGAGGTTTATCTTAACCTTGCAGAAGCTATCCTTGGCAACGATGCCTCTACTTCAGACGAGACTGCCCTCAAGTACTACAACAAAGTTCGTGAACGTGCTGGAATGCCTACTAAGAGCAGCATAACATACGAAGACCTTCGTTATGAACGACGCATAGAATTTGCTTTTGAAGGTCAGTACTGGTACGATCTTGTTCGCAGAGGCTACTACCAGCAGCAAGAAGTTATCAACTACATGAACAATCAGAATCGTAATGCAAGCTACTACACAGCAAGTACAAAGACATACGAACTGAGCGAAAACTATGTAGCACCAGGAGCTGGAGTGTCAACAGCAACAGAAAAGAGCATGTTACTTCCTTATCCTGCAACTGATCAGGCTAAAGACCCTATGCTATCTCACGACAACGTAACTCCATACGAGTTCCCAGCTCGTGAAGTAGAAGAAAGTGAACTCTTTTAATTGTTCAAAAGAATTAAAACAGATAGATTTATGAAAAGCATAAAATATACAATGCTTGCCGCAGCAGCACTCTCTTCCTTGATGATAACAACATCATGTAGCGAGGACGAAGACTTTGGCAGCACAGCAATAACAGTTGATAAGGTTTTCCTTCAGGATGCCGCATCAACAGCAACAGTACACAACAGGGAGGTAGATTTTGCTCGTCTTGGACAAACGATCCGCATTCAGGGTAAAGGGTTCAACGGACTACGCCACATCTACGTAAACGGCTACGATACGTACTTTAATAATGCGCTGATGACCGACAACAATGTATGGGTGACTCTAACAAACAAAATCCCTGTTGTTGACGCAAGCGAAGATGTACGTAACACAATTCAGTTTGTAAAAGATGGCACTTCATACACATACAATTTTACAATTCGTGCCTCTTCACCTTCTATAGAGAGTATAAGTTGTACTCTTCCTAAGGCTGGAGAAACTGTAGTTGTTAATGGTGCCAACCTACATGAGACTACAAGTGTAACATTACCTTCTGGCACTGTCATCACAGACATTACATCTGACGAAGACGGAGAATGGTTCTCATTCGTAATGCCAGAGGGAGAAACTCAAAGCGGTTCTATCACAAGTGTAGGTGCAAACGGAACAGCCAAGTCACCAGCATACTTCAACGAGAATACATGCTATATCATCGACTATGATGGACTCGGAACACAAGGATTCTGGAGCTGGAGCGAAACTGGATCAATGTGTAACGATGAAGACTTAGTAACAGATCCACTCAACAGCGGACGAGGAAACGTGGCAATGCTTGTACCACAAAGACTTATTGACAATGGCGGTATCGCCGCCGGAAAGACTCGTGCTACAGAATGGTGGACAGCTGGAAATGATAATGATGCTGACGACTGGACATGGATGATGACCGAAGGCACAGGACTTTTTGAATCTACTACTCCACTATCAGAAATTGCTCTACAGTTTGACATCTATTGCCCTACAGAATGGACTGGTACCGGTCAGCTTCAGATTTCTGCACAAAACAACGTAAGTTTCAACGGTTATGGATCCGACGAATCTAAGAGTTCAAGCACTCAAACCTATGTATGGGTTCCTTGGATTGTTGACGGTGAAGTCGTACCTTTCAAGACTGATGGATGGCAAACAGTTACTATTCCGCTGTCAAAATTTAGCAAATATACCAACGAAATAGAAGATGACCTGGAACCTACATTCGAGGAAATTGTAACCGACCGCAATAGTGCTTCATACAAGAACTTCGGATTCGGATTCGTAAACAGCGACATCACTGTTGACGGCGTTGAATATCCTTCTTCTGTATTCACAAACAAGGTTTACATCGACAATCTGCGTCTCGTACCTTGTACTGCCATCACCGTTTCTGACTTTCCTGAAGAATAATATTTAATAAAAGAAAAAGAACTATATGAAATACACAAATTATATTCTTCCTGCCTTATCCGCAGCCATGATTCTCACAAGCTGTGAAGAACAAGCATGGGAATGGAGTAAGCCTGCCAATGAAGGCAACGTCACATTGGCAGAAATACCACTCGCCGTCAAGGAGGTAATAGCTAACTACGACGACATAAAGACATACTCAGAGCAATACACTCCGAACATGAAAGTAGGTATCGGATTTGGAGCAGACTTGTATGTCGCTGGTGGAACTTATCAGGATCTTGTCAATGCGAATTTCCAAATGGCAACACCTGGAAATGCCATGAAGCATGATGCTATAGTAACTAACGCTGGTGCGCTGAATTTCGCGACTGTAGACACTATGCTCGCCGTAATGAATGCCAATAACATACAGCTCTACGGTCACAACTTCATTTGGCATACTCAACAACGTTCTGCATATCTAAAATCACTTATAGCCCCTACAATGGTCATCGAAACAGATTCTGATATTAAATCTGTATTGTCGGGTGATGATAGCGATTTCGAAGGTGGAACAACAGGTAGCTGGGGAGCATGGGGTAATAGTTCGACTAAAGATGCAGCAAATCCAGGAAAAGACTCTGAATATTGTATGCATCTTACAAATCCTACAGATGCTAACAACTGGTCTGCACAATGCGCTTACACTTTCAGCGAACCTCTCGACCCTAACACAGAATATACAATTCGTTTTTGGGCTAAGTCTACATCTGGTGCTGGAGCACTACAGTTCCAGTATCAAAATAGCGAGACTTACGGTTCACAAGGTGGATACAACACGTTCAATATTACAACAGATTGGACACAGTACGAATTTTCTTTCACACCTGAGCCAGAAGATGCAAACAGAATACTCCTTAATTTCGGTGCTGTAGCTGCTGAATACTGGATAGACAACATCGAATTCGGTACTAAGGTTGAAGACCCAATGGAATCTGTTCTCGGAGGTGATGACTTCGACTTTGAAGGTGGAACAAAAGGCTCATGGGGTTCATGGGGTAACAGTTCTTCAAGTGAAGCTGCCGCACCTGGATACAATGATTCTGAATACTGTCTACACCTCAACAACCCAACTGATGCCGACAACTGGTCTGCACAGTGTGCATATACTTTCAGCACCCCACTCGATAATACAAAGAAGTATATCCTACAATTCTATGCAAAGTGTTCTTCTGCATCTGGCGCACTTCAATTCCAGTATCAGAACAGTGAGACGTACGGCTCACAGGGCGGATATAATACCTTCAATATTGGTACAGAATGGGCACTCTACGAATTTGAGTTCACACCATCGCCAGAAGATGCAAACAGAATAATCTTCAACTTTGGCGCCGTAGCTGCTGACTACTATATCGACAATATTAAGTTTGGTCCTGCAAAAGACCAGTCAAGCGAAGTCAAAGCTGCTTACAAGATTGTACGTAAGGCCAATAAATATAAAGGCATACACAAATCACGCACTTACTTCGTGTCTAAGACTGCCGAAGAGAAACGTGCAGCCATGCTTGGAGCAATGGAATCTTGGATAAAGGGCGTTTCTGAACATCTTACTGAAAAAGGTGTAACACCATACGGATATGATGTGGTTAATGAAGCAATAGCAGACGGAACAAATCTGCCTCGCGGACTCAACAACATTTTTGGTGGCACAACGAAGGATGATGATGGAAATGTTATCTACGATAGCACCCCTACAGAAACTGAAGACGGTGGTCTAACACTCAACTGGGCTGACGGACACTGGTACTGGGGATACTACATCGGCGATGACTATGCTGCACAAGCTTTCAAGATGGCACGCAAATACTTGCCTAACACAAAGCTATTCATAAATGACTACAACTTGGAAACATCACCAGCTAAACGTGCTGCATTTATAGAATTTGCAAAAGACATAGATGCAAAGGCTGGAGAAATCGTTGTCGACGGTCTTGGCACACAATGTCACCTTACACTCGATGTTAGCGCAGACGAGTCCTTCGATGCTCAGATTGAAGCCTTCATGGAACAAGTTGATGCTTCTCTCACAGACCTTGCTGCCACAGGTAAGCTTGTTCGCATCACAGAGCTTGATATCTCACTCGGAACAGCCACACCTTCTACGAACCAACTCCAAGCACAGTTCGAAGCATATCGTCGAGTATTCGAATCTTATAAGAGGATTGTACCTGAGGCTCAGCAGTCAGGAATCACAATCTGGACATTATCCGACAATGCCGATGAGCATAAATATTGGCTTCCAGACGAGTCACCTAACCTTTGGGATTCTAATTATCTTCGTAAATGGGCATACAAGGGAGTATGCGATGGTATAGCCGGCGAAGATATCGGACTCAAGTTCACAGGTGAAGATTATAAGACCTACTACAATAAAAACAATACTGCAAACTTCTAATGATGTAGAATAAATATTTTTTGGAAAGTGATAGTTCAAAAGCTGTCACTTTCCTTTCTTTTTCACACTCCCAAAAACAAGATTACATGTCATAAATCACAATCCAAGGAAATTATAAATGATTAAAAAGCAAACTTATTATTTATTTTACCTATCTTTGCAAAAGATTTTTTCAAATACACACAATAATAAGTATGAAGAATATTGTTATTACTGGTGGAGCCGGTTTCATTGGCTCACACGTAGTCCGCTTGTTTGTAAACAAATATCCACAATATAATATCATAAATCTTGATAAACTTACGTATGCAGGTAACCTTGCGAATCTTAAAGACATAGAAGGTAAACCCAACTACAAATTTGTCAAGATGGATATCTGCGACTTCGATTCTTTCTACAAACTCATGCAAGAAGAAAAAATTGACGGAATAATACACCTTGCAGCCGAGTCACACGTAGACCGATCTATCAAGGATCCATTTACATTTGCACGCACAAATGTAATGGGTACGCTTTCACTTCTTCAGGCAGCTAAACTATATTGGGAGTCACTTCCTGAGAAATATGAAGGTAAGCGATTCTACCACATCTCTACAGACGAAGTGTATGGAGCACTTGAGATGACAAATCCTGAAGGAATCAAACCTCCTTTCACAACCACAGCCTCATCTTCTGAGCACCACTTAGCATACGGTAAGGATTTCTTCTACGAGACAACTAAGTATAATCCACATTCTCCATATTCAGCTTCTAAGGCAAGCAGCGACCACTTTGTACGTGCATTCCACGACACATACGGAATGCCAACAATCGTAACTAACTGCTCTAACAACTACGGACCATACCAGTTCCCAGAGAAGCTTATACCACTTTTCATCAACAATATCCGTCACCGCAAGCCACTTCCAGTATATGGTAAAGGTGAAAATGTACGCGACTGGCTATTTGTAGAAGACCATGCACGTGCCATCGATACCATTTTCCACAACGGAAAGATTGCTGAGACTTACAATATTGGAGGATTCAACGAATGGAAGAATATTGATATCATAAAAGTGGTAATCAACACCGTTGACCGTCTACTCGGCCGTAAGGAAGGTGAAGATATGAATCTTATCACTTATGTTACAGACCGTCTTGGACACGATGCCCGCTATGCCATCGACTCTACAAAATTGCAGAAAGAACTAGGCTGGGAGCCATCACTTCAATTTGAAGAAGGTATCGAAAAAACTGTCAAATGGTACCTTGAAAATCAAGACTGGATGGACAATATAACCAGTGGAGAATACGAAAAGTATTATGACAGCATGTACAAAGATAGATAATATCAAAGTACATCTTCAAAGACAATAATAATTTTACACATACCATATCGGGAAGGAATTCTTACACGAAAACCTTCCCGATATTTTTATCATACTCTCGGAATTCTTTTTATACAGATAAAAAGGAATTCTAGTCTACAGAAACAGCTAAACTATGGTATACGACAATCTTCTTTAGTCTAGTTTTTCCACTTACTCTCTTCAATTCCAGGCATGTCACATCATCTTTTTC
>JAILIJ010000188.1 GCA_024695315.1 Bacteroidaceae bacterium | reverse complement strand
AACTGAGCCAGACGAATTTGTTTAGAAAAGAGTTCTGTAGCCGGAGCAATGTAATAGAATCATGATTACCATAACATCAGCATCCGACATGGCCGAGTCCCAAGGTATTTGCGTTTGAGAGGTTTATTAGCACCATCTTGGAATATTTTGCCATCATACGGTTAAGTAACTTGCAGAACTCATTTGCCATAAAGAAAATTTCTGTAACTTTGCTTTCGGTAATTACCAAATTTACAAACAATTAAAATTCGTCGAACTCACGTTAAATAATAGAATAATTCGTGCAGAGTATTACAAAAAATAATGCACTCAAAAGAAAGAAATATCTCGCAATAAATGTCCCAGTCATAACTTCCGCTTTGGGAGCCTTTGTCTGCTCCGTCAATGGCGACACCCGTTCAAACACCGCTCAAACACTGTTCAAGCACTATCATTCCGTAGTTTCATGATTCTATTTGACATTATTATACAAAAAAAACTGGCAGGCTCCAAAGAACCTACCAGTCACATATAACGTAATCTTTATACTCAAATATTAATTTAGAAGCTCCAAGTCATACCAAGAGTAAGATTGTTGTTGTCAATGTTAAGACCAACCTTGCTCTTAACATCGCTCTCGTTGTAGAAACCTACATAACCAAGCTTAGCATCAAAAGCTACATTCTTAGAAGCCTGGTACTTAACACCTGGACGAAGACCAATCTGGAAAAAGTTATGATCTGTACCTGACAAATACTCTTTATTACCTACAGCGAAACCACCATCTACAAAGAAAGAAAGGTTGCCAGACTTAGCAAAATTATAACGTGCGAACGGAGCTATAGAAAAGCTATTCTTGAAAGACTCTCCATCATAAACGTCACCATTATCTGTATAAGCAATTTCGAGAGCAATATCCCATGCGTCAGAAAGAGTGTAACCAACAACTGGAGCAAAAGTGAAAGCTGTTGTTGACTTGTCTGTAGCATCGAGAGTTGTTGACTTAAAGCCAATTGATCCACCCATCCATACCTGAGCGCTTGCGCACAAAGAAGAAACTGCAAGAACTGCAGTAAGAATAATCTTTTTCATGATTTTTTTGTTAATTAAAAAATTTTCATTCGTTCCTACTCTATTATCAATTAGAAAATGCTTACGAGGTTTTCGGAATCTCCTCTTCAAATAAGCGGTGCGAAATAAGTGCTTTTTAACTAAACTGCCAAATTTTTACGTAAAAAAAAGTACAAATGTGTATTTTAAAACTCAAACATCAACTTTTCAGTCCAAATGGAGCTATTCTTTGTCCATTAATCTACCCTTCAAATATCCATTCCCCAATAGCATTTACCAATACGTCATCCTCCTCCTTTGTCTGTATGGCTATACGGAAAAAAGAAGCGTCAAGTCCTTCAAAATTGCTGGCATCACGAATCAAGATTCCGTGATTTTCGGCCAAATAATCCTTCAAGGCCGCAGCCTTTCCCATTCGTAGCTTACATAGAAGTATATGTGTCTGCGAAGGCCATACCTCCACACATCCCAATGCCTGAAGCCTTTCGGTCATTCTTTCTCTTTCTTGCATGAGAGCCTCAACGTCCATCTGGTACTCATCTTCATGGGCAAGCAAATAATGTCCGGCCTCAATAGCCACCTGATTGACCGCCCACGGCATTCTCTGCAACTTTATACGTTTTAGCAGTCCAGCCTCAGCTGTGATATACCCAAGACGAAGGCCAGGAATGGCATACTCCTTAGTCATGCTGTGAAGCATAATGACATTAGGAAGTTCAGCAGCCTCTCTTGGCGTAAGAAGTTGTTCAAGTGTAAATGGCGCATAACTGGCATCCAGCACAAACACTTTGTCTTCATACTTTTTGAAGCACTCCATCAGCACCTCCTTATCCACCACTGTACCAGTGGGATTATTAGGACAGCACAACCATACCATTTGAGCCCTCTCAGGGATTTGCTCGAGATCATAGATTGAGCATATCTGATGTTCGTGTAGTCGGCAGGCATCTGCATACTCCGAAAATGTCGGCATCAAGATAGCCGTTTTACTCCTTCTGAATGTCTGTGCAATAAGATATATGGCCTCTGTGGCTCCGTTTGTCACACACACCTCATCTTCAGCCAATCCTTTAATTCCAGCTATTTCCTTCTCAAGACTCACGGGAGTAGGTTCTGGATAACTAACAACATTATCCAACCTATTTGCCAGAAAACAGAATAATCCTTCATGATCGAAATGATTATACACATTCGAACTGAAATTTAGTCGTATATCTTTATATCTATATATATCGTCGCCGTGTCCGTTTAACATACTTTTTCTATCTTTTCTAAAGTCCTTACCCTTCACTTTACTTTCACATAATAAGTAGGAATGATGAAGGGTTTTATTTTACATTCTTAAACAATCGTACTCGAACAATCTGCGGGTTATGATCGCTCATGAATCCTACTTTTATGCCCAACATTTTATTAAGTGGCGGAATCCAACTATATTCAACTTCGGCGCGTGGAGTCACGAAAATAAAATCTATCTTAGAACGATAACGTCCAATGTTCTTTCCGAAATTATGCCATGTATAATCCTGTCCGCATGTACGTCTAGCCACCTTATGTGCGTCCAGCAAACGGTATTGATTCGTTGTTAAAGTCTTATACGCCTCCGAACGTTCATCGACATTAAAATCGCCTGTGAGCACGGCTGGTCTATCCCCCACAATCTCCTTGATTCGTTCAATAATCAGCAAAGCGCTATTGCGTCTGGCCTTAGTCCCCATGTGGTCAAAATGAGTGTTTATAGCCATAAATATGCTGTCAGTACTCAAGTCGCGCATCTTGGCCCACGTTGCTATACGTTCACAAGCCGCATCCCATCCTTTACTCCCAACGCTCTCCGGATTCTCCGACAACCAGAATGTACCAGAATCAAGAACCTGAAACTTATCTTTCCTATAGAATATCGGCGCATACTCTCCCTTCTTGTTGCCATCCTCACGCCCTACTCCTACATATCCATATCCAGTAAGTCGATTTTCCAAATCCTCCTTTTGGTTATCCAGGACTTCCTGCATTCCGACAATATCAATCTTATTTAGCTTGATGAAATTTGCTAGAGAATCACATCTATTTCTCCACACATTCAGTCCATCGTCCTTATTATCGTATCTAATATTGAATGAAGCATAATTCATCCACCCACTATCGTCTATCTTATGTTCGAGAATCTCCGGACACTCACGATAAGCCTTTAGAACCAACTCTCCAAATAAGCCATTTGCCCATGCAAACCATCCGCGAGTAAAATCCTTATGGTCGTTCACGTTAAAAGATTCATGTATAAACCCAGTTTCACCATCCGTATTTCTGAGTTCCACTAGGCACCTACGCATCTCCTCCTTATCATCCGTCGTAAGTCCTTTCATGATCATACTCATTGGCCAGGCATAACCGACTCCTACATGTGGTCCGCCTATTCCCTCGCCATCCTTACCTGAGAAGAAATAAGGATTGTCTTTGCTCCACACAAATCTTCGGGTATTCTTATACACCTCGTCCTCTGCAGAACAATATCCAAGATACGGCATAGATAGCAAACTTGGAATATTTGCATCATCCATTAAGAGATAATTGCCAAATCCATCAACTTCGTATGCGTAAATCCTTCCGTACTTAGGGTGATTCACAACAGCAAAGCTCTTGATTGCGCCATCCACCTCATCGGCAAGTTCTCGACATCTCTTCGCTAATCTTTCGTCCTTATTTATCGTCTCCACCATTTCAGCCATCTGCCTAAGAGACACTACGGCAAACATGTTTGAAGGTATGAGGAAACCATACTGTGTGGCATCATCACTCGGACGGAATGCGGAGAATATAAGTCCACATGGCTTAACTGGCGCGCCCCATCCGTGTCCTTGTTGCGAATCGGTAGGAGTAGAAGTCCTTCTCAGAAAACGATAATTACCATTACCATTGAAACGCTGCTGCTCCTTCATCGTATTATATATAGTCCACATGGCCTTGAGCCACTGCTTGTCGAAGGGTTTAGAGTCGCCACTTGTTTTCCAATAATGATAAGCAAGTCGAACGGGATAGCAATGTGAATCGAGTTCCCATTTTCTTTCATGAAGTTCAGGCCTCATCTGAGTGCTGTCCTTCACCCATCCGCCACCTGTTGCGCCATCGTTAAAGGCGTTGGCATAAGGGTCAATAAGCAAACACTTTGTCTGTCGTCGAATGACGCCAGCTACAAGTTCGCGCAAATCCTTGTCCTCCTTTATAAGAGGCAAATACGGAAACAACTGAGCGCCTGAGTCTCTCAACCACATGGCCTCAATATCGCCCGTAATTACAAATGCTTCCTTGCCACCTTTCTTCAGCTTTACAGTCGTGTCGAGGGTATTAGGTAAACATGTCCGAAACATTTCCCTTAGCTTATCGTCCGCAATCCGTCCCGACACATC